>JAEHGL010000015.1 GCA_019248485.1 Candidatus Komeilibacteria bacterium S5_K13
CCCTATTTCTAAACGCTCACTTTTAGAAAGGTGTGAGAACTTTTTATTGTTTTTTTCATCTTTTTATTCTACAAGTGTTCGGATTCAAATGCGAATGTAGGTAGGAACCTGAGTCCTGAGCCAAAATAAAGGAGGAGATAATGGAAACAACAATATCTCAAGAGTCAATAATATCCCAGTCAATTGTAGCTCGTATTTTACACAAGGCAATCTTAGTGATTGCGATTGTGCTGGCCGTATGGTTTTTTATAGGTTTTAAAAAACCATACACATTAGAGCAGGCTTATTCTCTTATTATAGGGCTGGTCTTTATTAAAAATTTTCTAGCCTTAATGAGAGAAGGGGGGCTGAGAGAATCTTTGGATATGTATATTAAAAAATATCCAGAGTACACGTATAAACGGCGATTGTTGTTTTACAGGATTTGTGCCATAACAGAGGGGTTGATTAGAATAGTGGTCGTTTTTTTGATTCATTATGGATCGAAATTATTGGTTCAAATAGTAAGATAGCCATTAAAAAAAAGGAGACAAAAATGAAACCACGCAAAATGCGAAACTAATCAGACTCAATGCTTAAGTGTGTTGAGTCTTCTTTTTTGTCTAAAATATATTTTTGGATTTTGATATTTGGTTTTTAAAGTTTATTTGTAATTTGAAATTTCCACTTCAAGGGTGGGGAGTGGTTTTTATGCATATTTCTGCTATAATATAGTTAATTATGATAAAGACCTTATTTAAAAGATTAAATACTACTGTAATGGGTGGCGCTATATTAATTAGCGTTTTTTCTGTTTTTAGCAAGATTTTGGGACTTGTAAGGGATAGGATGTTGGCTCATATGTTTGGCGCAGGAGAAATTCTGGATGCTTATTTTGCTTCTTTTAAGATTCCAGACCTTATTTTCAATACTCTTATTTTAGGTGCTCTTGCCTCAGCATTTGTGCCAGTTTTTGTAAAGTTAAATAAAAAAGACAATCAGCAAGCAATAGTGTCTTCTAATTCAATTTTTAATATTATTGTTGCGCTTTTAAGCATTATTACTCTCATTATATTTTTTAATGTCTCATTTTTTGTAAAATTTTTGGTTCCAGGATTCTCTGTTTCACAACTTCAAATTACAACAAGCCTTACCAAGATAATGCTTCTTACAATTATTATTTTTGGCGCTAGTAATGTAATGAGCAGCTTGCTTAACTCATATAAAAGTTATTTTGCATATTCACTTGCCCCAATTTTTTATAATCTAGGGATTATTATTGGAATAGTTTTGAGTAAATTTTATGGACTAGAATATTTGGCATGGGGTGTTGTATCTGGAGCTTTAATGCATTTTTTAATTCAGTTTATAGCAGTTTTACGACATGGCTGGAAATATAAGTTTGTTTTTCATTTCAAAGATTATTATGTAAAGCGAGTTTTTTCTCTTATGATTCCAAGGACAATAGGGCTTGCAACTGGTCAAATTTCTCAGGTTATTATTACTATGATAGCCTCAACTCTTGTTTCTGGCAGTATTGCGGTTTTGACATTTGGTCTAAACCTAGAATCTTTTATTGTAAGTATTTTTGGGGTTTCAATATCAATAGCAATATTCCCAATTTTGTCAGATTTAGCAGAGGGTTATGATAGAAAAGAGTTCAATCAGTATTTGATGGGTTATATTGAAAAAGTTTGTTTTTATGTGATTCCACTTTCAGTTATTATGATTTTGCTTCGTGAGCCAATAGTTAGAATTGTTTTGGGAAGTGGAAATTTTTCATGGGCCAATACTTATGCTACTGCTTGGGTTTTGGGATATTTTTCCTTTTCTCTTATATTCCAATGCCTTATTCCTATTTTGTCACGCGCTTTTTATGCATTTGAAAACACAGCTATTCCCGTTATTGCAAGTATTGTAGCTCTTATTGTAAATGTTGGTCTCGCTTATATTTTACATAGAACAATGGGTGTTTATGGCATAGCTATTGCATTTTCAATATCTAATTTTGTTAATCTCATTATTCTTTTGATTTTACTTGTGAAAAAATATCAATTTACTATCTCAAAATTTTTTTGGAAATTTTTATTTAAAATTCTGATAGCGTCTTTGACGATGTCTTTTGTAATATATTTTGTAGAAAAGTTTTTATCCTTTGGGCTTAATATGAGCAAGGCCATTGGAGTGTTTATTCACCTAACACTATCCTCAATACTTGGACTGGGAATTTATGTTATAATATGTTTTATGTTTAAAATAAAAGAGGTTGACTTTATTAGTCATTGTCTTGTAAAATTTGAAAAATCATTAATGAAAATCGTAAGTCGAAATAATTATGAATAATAATATTAGAAATTTTTGCATTATCGCCCATATTGATCACGGAAAGTCTACTTTAGCCGATCGTCTTATTGAGATTACAGGAACAATATCGAGCCGTGAAATGAAAAATCAAGTTCTTGATTCTATGGATTTAGAGCGTGAAAAGGGAATCACCATAAAACTTCAGCCGATAAGAATGAAGTATAAGAGTTATATTTTAAATCTTATTGATACCCCTGGGCACATGGATTTTGCCTATGAAGTATCTCGATCTATTGCTTGTGTTGAGGGGGCTGTGTTAATAGTTGATGCAACTCAAGGCGTCCAAGCTCAAACGCTTGTTAATCTTCGTTTTGCTCAAGAACAAAATCTTGTAATAATTCCAGTTATAAATAAAATTGATTTACCAACTTCTGACGTAGAAAAAGTGACTGAAGAATTAATGACTCTTTTAAAATGTAAAAAAGAAGATATTGTTTCAATATCTGCAAAAACAGGAAAAAATGTAGACACCCTTCTTGATATTATTATAGAAAAAGTTCCTGCGCCAATAGAAAATACAAAAGATCAACAAGCTCTTATTTTCGATTCTGTTTATGATGAGTATCGTGGGATTATAAGCTATGTAAAAGTTTTTTCAGGAAAATTTAAAAGAGGAGACAGGGTCAAATTGTGTGCAACAGGAGTAATGAATGAAATACTTGAGGTGGGATATTTTAGGTTAAAACTTGAAAAGACAGATGAGTTAAAATCAGGCGACATTGGCTATATTATAACAGGTCAACGCGATTTACGTGCTCTTAGGGTGGGAGATACAGTTACTCTGTCAGACAATCCATCTCAGGCGCTTGCTGGTTATAAAATTATAAAGCCAATGGTTTTTGCGGGTATTTATAGTCAAAGTGGTGATAAATTTGAAGAGCTTCGCGAAGCAGTGGAAAAATTGAAATTAAATGATTCTTCAATAGAAGTCCAAGTAGAAAGTTCAAGTGTCTTTGGTTTTGGATTTAGATGTGGGTGTCTAGGCTTGCTCCATTTAGAAATATTTTTGCAAAGATTGAGACGAGAGTATGACCTTGATCTCGTTGTAACAATTCCTTCCGTTGCATATTACGCATATATAAGAAAAGATAATATAGACAGTTTTTCCAAAAAATATAAAGATGATTTGTATGAAGATGAAAATGGTAAGTATGTTGTTCTTACAAAGCCAAGCGGTATAGATTTACAAATTGTAGATTTCATTCAAGAGCCAATAGTCAAAATGGATATAGTAACACCCGTTTTATACATTGGTTCTATAATGAAGCTTGCCACAGAACGTCGTGGTCTTTATGAAACGACAAAATATCTAAACGAAGATTTGGTTGTTGTAACTTATAAGATCCCGCTTTCAGTAATACTTGTTGATTTTTATGATAAGTTAAAAAGTGTGAGCAAGGGATATGCTTCAATGAATTATGAGTTTTCAAATTATGACATAGTAGATCTTGTTAAGCTAGATATTTATATAGCAAGTGATTTAGTTGAGCCATTATCTAGTTTTGTTTATAGGGATGAGGCGTATAGAGTTGCAAAAGCGATCGTGGGAAGACTTAAAGATGTTATTCCAAAAGAAATGTTTGAGATCAAGATTCAGGCTTCAATAGGTGCAAAGATAATTGCATCAGAGAGAATTAGTGCAATGAGAAAAAATGTTACGGCAAAGCTTTACGGAGGAGATGTAACTAGAAAGAGAAAATTGCTTGAAAAACAGAAAAAGGGTAAGAAAAGAATGATGGCGGGCGGAAGAGTTAGAATTCCACAGGACGCATATTTGTCGGTGTTAAAAAGGGACTAAATAATAGGATAATAGGTTAATTGAATAATCGGTTAATAGTTAGAAGAGTATAGAATTTCAGATTCTCAACTACGTTCGAATACTGAAATTAATCAGTTTTCGAGCGAAGCTTTGGGAAGCGAGGTGGAGTCGATAAGCTGATAGGTTGGTATAAATAAAAAATCAGGCTCTATATGAACACTGATTTAATATAGATTTAATAACGCACTAGTAGAATAAAGGGGCAATGGTGAAAATAATCATGCTAAATATCATAAAGCTTGCTAAGATTATCCAGATTACTTTTATACTTTTCTTTTTCATATTTTTATAGAAAGATTAATAATTTGAGTCTTTTATAATTAATTTGTTAAATATTTGTTGAAAATTCTTGTTGTTATGCTATTTTTTTATTATAATTAAAATATAGAAAATAATCAATCAAAAAATGATAAGAGAGAGAAGTGAACACCGTTCTTTAATTATTAGAATTTTATCGTCTAAGGTATTTTTGTTTATATTTTTAATAATTGCCGTCTATGCGCTCATTAATGTCTATCATAATGTTTCTCAAAGAATAAAGATCCAGAAAGAAATAAAAAGTCTCCAAACAGAGGTAGATAGTTTTCAAAAGGATAATGATAAGCTAGGTGAGTTGATTAAATATTTTCAATCAGAAGAATACATTGAGTCATCTTCTAGAGAAAAGCTTAGCTACAAAAAACCAGGAGAGACAGTGATTGTTTTTAATAGTGAGCAAAATAATTTAGAGAAAGAAAATAAAACTGTAAATATCAAAAAGAAATCAAATATTATTTTGTGGTGGGAATATTTTTTTAATAATCAAAATGGCCAATAGGATTTTAAAAATTGTTTTAGCTTTTATAATAATCGTTTTAATATTTACGTGTTTCGATGCTTATTTTTTTTATAACAAAACTTTTGTTGCAAAGTTGGTTGAGCGCGTTGTCCCTATTCCAGTTGTATATGGAAAGGGTGTTTATATTACATTTAGCGAGTATAATGATTTATATAATTTTTACAAAAAAAATATTTACCCAAATGATCCAGAAATAAGAAAGAATTCTCTTGATTATGTAGTTAACATAAAATTGATGCAAAAAGCTATTACTGATTTTGATATAAAACTTAATGGCGCAAAGTATAAAGAGTTTGAACAAAACTTTTATGATAAAAATGATATAAAAAAATTGTCAGTTGATTCTCTAAATTTTGCAAAGTATGTTTTAGAGCCAGCATTTATTGAAAGTGCTATAAATTTTGAACTGTCCAAAGATTTTTTTAATCAGTCCAAAAAAGAAAAAATGGTCAGCATTTATGGAGAGCTTTTGAAAGATCCAAGCCTTTTTGATAAATATGCAAGTGAGTATTTTGACAAAAATATGCTCTTTGGAGATGGAGAGATATCTTGGTTGCCAAACAAGGATTTACCAGAAAACATTCAAGAATCTATAGGTGATATGAAAATAAATGATTTCACAGAAGTCAAAAAAAGTATCTCAGGTTTTCATATATATAAATTAGTTTCAAGGCTAGAAGGAAAAACGGGTGAAGAACCTTATTATAAATTACAGCAAATATTTATACCACTTATGAATTTTGATGAATATAGTCAGAATCTAATAAGTAAGTCAGAAATGAAATATTTATTGCCTAATTATGCCACAGCTTCTGTTGGCGAATAATTTGAACTTTAGACTGGAGTAGCTTCCCTCGACAAGCTCGGGATCTCCGCTACGCTACGACCCTTCGACTGTCGCTCAGGGTCTTCGTTTCACTACGACAGTTGTGTGAGTGCTATTATTGACAATTTGATTAAGATTAAAATATTTCGCCATCTTAGCTCAGTTGGTAGAGCGACGGTATCGTAAATCGTAGGTCGTCGGTTCGATCCCGACAGATGGCTCCACTCGATTCGTTCTCATTTCATTCGAACTCACTCGTGGTCTTCGACCATTCTCGATTAAATAGTTCGTTAATCGAGTGCCCCGAGCGAAGTCGAGGGGCACGAGATAATTTATTTAAAATTGAAAATATTATAAATGGAAAAAATACAAGAATTTCAAGAAAAAGAAAAAAAATAAACAAAATAATATAAATTTTTTAGTCAAAAACTTAAAAATGTAGTAAAATTAGAATAGCTTTTAGTTGTTAGTATTTAGATTTTTATGACATTAACTTCTAAATTCTAAACCCTTCAGCCAAAGGCTGATCCGCCTCTGGCGGAAAATTCTAAACCCTAGTCCATGATTAAACTCACAAACGTTTCAAAATTTTATTCACCAAATGTCTGGGCGCTGAACAAAGTCTCTTTGCAAATACAAGCAGGGGAGTTTGTTTCAGTGGTAGGGCAATCAGGAACTGGCAAAACAACGCTAGCTAAAATTTTGTTTGCAGAAGAACGTCCTACCGAAGGAGAAATTATTGTAGGTGGTTGGAATATAACAAATATCAAAGAAAATGATATTCCGTTTTTAAGGCGTCAGATAGGATTTATATTTCAAGATTTTAAACTGCTTCAGAGAAAAAATATTTATGAAAATATTTCTTTTGCGATGGAAACTTGTGGCATGGATGCCAAAAAGATTGATCTAATAGTTCCTCAGATTTTAAAGATAGTAGGACTTCAGAGTAAAAAAGATGCATATCCATATCAATTATCAGGAGGAGAACAACAAAGAGCGGCTATTGCACGCGCACTCGTTCATCAGCCAAAGTTCTTAATAGCAGATGAGCCCACTGGTAATTTAGATTCAATAAATACAAGAGAAATCATAGATTTATTGATAAGAATAAATAAGTTAAATACAACCGTGATGCTTGTTACTCATAATCGCGACGTAGTAAATGGTTTAAATAAAAGAGTTATTACATTTGAGGGGGGGCGAGTTATAAGCGATCAGCATAATGGACGCTACATACTGTAATTCACTATTTACTATTTTTTATTTTCAATTGAATTTCAATTGATAAATTTATAAATAGTAAATCCACGGCATGCCGCCATGGCGTGCAATTAATAATTGCTAAATTGAAAATAGAAAATAATTTATGTTTGTACAATTCACAAGAATATTAAAGTTTGCATTTCAAAGTTTTTTTAGAAACTTCTGGCTTTCTGTTGCAAATGTTACAATTTTGAGCCTCACTCTTATTGTTATCAATTTTCTCATAGTGTTTAATCTTCTTACAATGAATGCTATAGATATTGTAAAGGATAAGGTTGATGTAAGTTTATATTTTAAACAAAATATTGCAATAGCAGATATAGAGCAAGTAAAACAAAAAATATCACAGTCGCCAGACATTAAATCAGTCGAATATATATCATCAGAACAAGCACTTGCAATTTTTCAAGATAGGCATAAGGGAGATGTTGATATTAGCAAAACAATAGAAGATCTCAAAAAAGAAGATGGTCAGATTTTTAATTCAAGTCTAAAGATAAAGGCAAAAGATATTGCGATGTATGATAAGATATTAAGCGAATTAAAATCAAATCAATACAGTAATTTATTTGATATAGATGAAAATCAGTTTAGAGATTATACAAAAATTACAGAGCGTCTTAATAATATTTCAGCAAAAGTTGAGCTAGTGGGATATATTGTATCCCTTATATTTATCATCATTACCCTTACAATGGTCTATAACTCTATAAAAATAGCAATATATACTCACAGAGATGAAATTTATATTATGAAGTTGGTAGGAGCAAATACTAGTTTTATAAAAGGGCCTTTTTTTATAGAAATTTTGATGAGCAATATAATAGCGCTTTTAGTTGTTATGGGTATTGTTTATGGACTCTCTGCAATTATACAACCTTTTATAGATAAATTATTTGAAGGGTATTCTGTAAACATTATTGCGCATTTTAATGAAAATTTTGTGCTTATATTCTTTGGACAATTTTTAGTAAGTAGTATATTCTCAGTGTCTAGTAGCTATATTGCAATGAAAAAATATTTGAAGTAGATTAAAACTTAGCTTATAAAACTAAAAAAATCCCGTAGTACGGGATTTTTTATAATTGGAAATATTATTTTGTTCCTTTTGTTTCTACTGAAACAAAGCCACGTTGTTTTATTTTACCATCAAAAGTTTTTACTTTCTTCTTAGAAAATTTAACAACTCCAGCTTTTTTTGCATAAAGAGTATCATCGGCACCTTTTGCTACATTTTTTCCATTATGATATTTTGTTCCACGTTGTTTTATAATGACCTGCCCAGCTCTTGTTGCTTGGCCATTTTGAAGTTTTACGCCCAGTCTTTTTGCTTTGGAATCTCGTCCAAGCGAGGTAGATCCACCAGCCTTTTTATGTGCCATATGATTAGTTTTTTAGAGTTTAGGCTCTAGTATTTGAAAACACTATAAACCAGTAACCTTTTTGATTTAAATTATTACTTTTCAAAGTATATCAGAAACTACATAATTGTCAAGGATTTTTGTATATTTATTGGATAAATAGCTTGTTTTATGGCATTTTCATTGACTCTAAGTCTTGCAAGTGGTAATATATTATTATGATTAAAGTTTAAAAACCTTATTTTTTCATAAAATAACTATATTTTTTGACCCTTAACCACATAATCTTCAAATTGAGTTGAATAACTCGACTAACCCTACTAACCATATGTACTCTAAACAAGTATTAGAACATTTTAAAAATCCTAAAAATCGTGGCAAATTAGTTCATCCAGATGCCTTTGGTCAGGTCGGTAATCCTGTTTGTGGGGATATTATGAAATTGTATATAAATATAAGCAAAGACAAAAAAGATATTGTTAAAAGCAAAATAAAAGAAATCAAGTTTGAGACCCTTGGTTGTGGTGCGGCTATTGCATGTTCATCTGTCGTGACCCAGATTGCAAAAGGAAAAACTCTTGAGTTTGGAATTAATTTAGACAAAAAGTTTGTGTTAAAAGAGCTTGGAGGATTGCCAGAGGCAAAAGTTCATTGTTCAATGCTTTCAATAGAGGCGCTTCAAAAAGCAATAAATAATTATTTACAAAAATTCAATGATAAAAACAATAAAAAAGAATCCAAAAACAATTCTAGTAAAAAAAGTTCAAGCAAAAAAAATAGTATTAGATCCAAAACTAAAAAATAAAATAAACGAAATAAGAAAGGTTCTAAAGCTTGATGGGGGAGACTTAAAGGTTGTCGGTTTTGAAAAAAATGTCTTGAGCATTGAGCTTTTGGGTGTTTGTACTCATTGTCCAATGGCGGAGATGACAATTTCAGGATTTATCCAAGGAGAGCTTGAAAAAATAGTCCCAAAAATAAAAATTAAAAGAGCGTAAATATAAATTATGAAAATAAATAAAATATATTTTGATAATGCCGCTACAACTAAAGTAGACAAAAATGTTTTAAAGTCTATGATGCCGTATTTTTCAAATTCTTTCGGTAATTCATCTTCTATTCACTCATATGGACAAAAAGCAGAGGGGTCAGTTTTAAAATCAAGAGATATAATCGCAAAGTTCTTAAATTGTAGATCAAACGAAGTTATTTTTACAAGTGGCGCAACAGAGGCAAATAACACTGTTTTAAAAGGTGTTTTTTTTGATTTTAAGGGACATTTAATAACATCAGCCTTTGAGCATCCATGTGTTTTGGAGACCGCAAAATATTTACAAAAAAATGGAGTAGAGGTTGATTTTGTTCGTCCAGAAAAAAATGGGATCATTGATTCAAAAAAAGTTTTATCGCTTATCAAAGATAACACGAGACTCGTGTCTATTATGTATGCAAATAATGAAATAGGAACAATACAACCAATTGGGCATATTGGAAAAAAAATAAGAGAATTAAATCAAAATAGGCAAAATAAAGTGTTTTTTCATACAGATGCTGTTCAGGCAACGCAATTTTTACAAATGAACGTAGAGAGACTTTATGTAGACTTTTTGTCTATGTCGTCACATAAAATATATGGACCAAAGGGTATGGGAGCTTTTTATGTAAGAAAAGAAACAAGATTAAAACCACTTTTTCATGGTGGCCATCATGAATATGGATTAAGGGCTGGAACTTTGAATGTACCTGGTATTATTGGTTTTTCTAGGGCAATAGAGCTTATTGCCAGCGAAGAACACAAGAAGGATATCTTGAATATACAAAAAATTAGAGACTATGTTGTCAAAGAGGTCTTGAAAATAGATGGAACAATTTTAAATGGAGACAGAGAATTAAGAATCCCAAATAATGCCAATTTTTTATTTAAAAATGTTGAAGGAGAAAGTTTACTTCTTAAATTAGATATGAAAGGCATTGCTATTTCAACGGGCTCTGCTTGTGCTTCTGGATCGCTTAGTCCTTCGCACGTATTGCTTTCTATGGGAATAAAGCCAGAGAGCGCACATGGTTCTATGAGAATATCTTTGGGAAAATACAATACAATAGACGAAGCTAAATATTTCGTAAAAGAGCTTAAAAAAATAGTTAAAGAATTGAGAAAATATTCGCCACTAAAATAATATGATTTATATAAAAGACAAGTTTAAAATATTTTTTACAAATAAAATAGTTAGCAGATTGTTGGTGTTTATTTTGCTTATAAATGTTTTTATGGGATTTTTGCTTTATAAATTTGTAGATTTTTCAAAGAATTCTTATGTGCTCCACTACAATAATTATTTCGGAGTAGATTTATTGGGCGCATCTAGTAATTTATTATATATTGCTCTTGGGTCGCTTATTTTTATGTTTATAAATATAACAATTGCTTTTATGGTGTTTGTTAAAAAAAATAATTTTTTTATGTCAAATATAATAATGGCAGCTTCTTTTTTCATTAATTTAGAAATTTTATTTTATTTAATTAAAATGATTAATTTGGAATATTAATATGTTTATTATTAAAATTTTTATTCTTACAACGGTATCTTTTTTAGTAGCTTTTGTAATTACTCCATTTATTACAAATATTTTGTATAAATATAAACTTGGAAAACAAATAAGAGATGAGGATTCGGCGCCAATTTTTTTTAGTCTACACAAAAAAAAAGAAGGAACTCCAACTATGGGCGGTATAATTATCTGGCTTACAATGATAGTTGTAATTTTGACATGTTATTTGGCCTTTATTATTTTTCCGACTAGTAAATTAGGATCTCTTAACTTTTTTTCAAGATCTCAGACCTTATTACCCCTTGGCGCCTTTCTTGCGTCAGCACTTGTTGGCCTTGTTGATGACTATTTGGGGGTAAGAAAAATAGGAAAAAAAGGTGGCGGACTTTCTATGAAACACAAGCTTATTATATATTTTGCGATAGCAATAATTGGGGCATTATGGTTTTATTTTAAATTAGATTGGGACGTGCTCCACGTTCCTTTTATAGGAAATTTTAATATAGGATGGTGGATTATTCCTATTTTTACTTTTGTTGTTGCATCTACTTCTTTTTCAGTGAATGAAACAGACGGTTTAGATGGTCTTGTAGGAGGATTACTTCTTATCTGCTTTGCTGGATTTGGAGTAATTTGTTTTTCTCAAGGAAAATATGATTTAGCAACTTTTTGCGGGGTAATAGTTGGAGCATTAATTACATTTTTGTGGTTTAATATTCCACCGGCTAGATTTTTTATGGGAGATACGGGATCAATGAGTCTTGGAATAACGCTTGGAATTATTGCAATGCTCACAAATACATTAGTTTATTTACCGCTTGTCGCATTTATTTTTATATTAGAATCATTATCAGTTATAATTCAAATGATTTCAAAAAAAATAAGACGTGGTAAGAAAATTTTTAAATCAACACCAATTCACCATCATTTTGAAGCGATTGGTTGGTCTGAGGCAAAGATTGTAATGAGGTCGTGGTTATTAGGAGGCGTATTAATGGTAATTACTTTAATTGTTTATATGTTTGATAAAGGCATCTAAGATATTTATAATTTACTATTTTTAATTTAGCAATTAATTCATTATTTAATTATTTTGTAATCGGAATTGAAAATAGTAAATAGAAATTTAATTGAAAATTGTGAATAGTAAATAGAAAATAATTTATGTTGGATTTTAAGGGTAAAAAAGTTTTAATAATGGGACTGGGTACTATTGGAAAGGGTCTAAAAGATGCTTTATTTTTTCATGATTCTGGTGCAATAGTTACAGTTTGTGATCTAAAAACAGAAAGTGAGCTAGGGGCTCCAATAGATGAATTAAAAAAATATAAAGATATTGTATTGCATTTAGGACCGCATCTCGAGTCTGATTTTATAGAAAATGAAATAATAGTTAGAAATCCAGATGTAAGATGCGATTCCCCCTTTTTAGAAATTGCAAGAAATCATGGAAATAGGATTATTATGGATGAGTCTTTTGTTTGCACGCTTACCGATGCGACAATTATTGGTATTACAGGAACTAGAGGCAAAACAACTACAACAACGCTTATTTACGAAATTTTAAAACGTGCTGGACGTGATGCATATATTTCCGGGAATGTTAGAGGGACAGCAACGCTACCACTCTTAGATAAGCTTACTAAGAATTCTTATCTTGTGCTGGAATTATCATCTTGGCAATTGCAAGGTTTTGCTGAAGAAAGAATTTCTCCACATTATTCTATTATTACAAATATTTATGAAGATCATTTAAATCGTGGTGGGGGAATGGATGATTATGTTAATGACAAAAAAAATATTTATAAATATCAAAATGAATTAGACTTCTTATTTTTAAACTCTGATAAGCAAGATAAATATCACAAAGAATTTAAACAAGAGGCAAAATCAAAAATAGTTTATTTTTCTAAAAATGATTTAATTGATTATAAGATAAATCTCTTGGGGGATCATAATTTAGAAAATATCGCTGCTGCGCGCGTGCTTTGTTTGAGCCTTGGGATAGAGGAGGATATTATAAAAAGTGTTGTAGCTGATTTTATGCCAGTTGAGTTTAGGCTAGAGAAAATTAGAGAAATAAACGGAATTATTTTTATTAATGATGCCTCAAGTACGGCGCCTATTGCTGGTATAAAAGCATTGGAATCATTTGACAATAAAGTTTTTTTAATATGTGGTGGTGCCACAAAGGGTCTCCCAATTGATGATTTTGCAAAATCAATTTGTGCCAACGCAAAACGTGTTGCACTTTTAAGTGGTACTGAAACAGGCAACTTGAAGAATAAAATAGAAAAATTTGGTGGTAAAGAGTTGATTGTTGATGTATTTGATAGTTTTGAAAGAGCCATAAAGACTCTTTATTCCTTGGTAGAAATTGGAGATGTAATTTTACTTTCTCCTGGGTGCGCAAGCTTTGGAATGTTTAGAAATGAATTTGATAGAGGAGAGCAATTTAACAAAATAGTTAAGGCATTATAAATATTTAAAATGAACAGAATAAAAAGATTTACATTTAATTTATTTCAATCAGAGAGTAGAGAACACGAGCCTAATCATTCTTTTTTAATTCTTACTGGGGCAATACTTTTTTTTGGACTTTTGATGCTTATGTCAGCTTCCTCAGTCTTTTCTTATAGAAAATTTGGAACCTCTTATTATATGTTTTGGCATCAAATTATATCAGGATTTATTCCTGGACTTTTAGCTTTTTATATTTGTTCAAAAATAGATTATAGAAAATGGAAGAGAATTGCTCCAGTATTATTATTTTTTTCAATATTTTTATTGCTTGTAGTATTTATTCCCGGCATAGGAAGAGTTTATAATGGCTCTCGTAGTTGGATAAGTATTTTTGGAATATCTATTCAGCCAGCTGAGATAGTCAAATTTATATTTATTATATACTTAGCGTCTTGGATAGATAGTCGAGGGGAGAAAATAAAGGATTTTGAAACGGGATTTTTGCCATTTTTGTTTGTTCTTGGGATAATAATGGGACTTATGTTTTTGCAACCAGATTTTGGAACAATGGTTATAATAATTTTAATTTCAATAGCGTGTTTTTTTATAGGAGAAGGAAATTTAAAACATATTTTTTATTTAGGATGTGGTTTTCTTTTGATGGTTTTTGCTGCTGTAAAAATTGCACCATATAGATTATCAAGATTTTTAGTTTTTCTAAATCCAAATACAGATATAAGAGGGGTAGGATATCATTTAAATCAAGCACTTATTGCGGTGGGCTCTGGTGGAATATTTGGGCTTGGATTGGGTCAGTCTAGACAAAAGTATGGATATTTACCAGAGGTGTCAGGAGATTCAATATTTGCAATAATGGCTGAAGAAATTGGATTTGTATTTTGTTTATTTTATATATTTTTGTTGTTTTTATTGGTTTCTCAGGGTATTAAGCTTGCAAGAAGTTGTGACGATAAATATTCTCGCGTGCTTGTTTCGGGGATTATTGTTTGGATTGGATTTCAGAGTTTTATAAATATTGGATCTGTAATAGGACTTATGCCTATGACAGGAGTTCCGCTTCCATTTGTAAGCTATGGGGGAACTGCAATGGTATCAAATCTTGCGGCAATGGGAATTTTATTTAATATTTCTAAATTTAAGAGGTGCTAAAATTATAAAATTATATGAAACTTTTATTTTCAGGTGGAGGAACACTTGGTCCAGTCACACCACTTGTATCAATAATAGAAAAAATACAAAAAAATCGCGTTGGCGATGAAATTTTTTGGATTTCAACTGTCGGTGGTAAAGAAAATATTTTTCTTAAAGATCTTGGTATTAAGATTTATCCTATTCATGCTGCCAAATTAAGAAGATATATAAGTTCTGAAAACTTCTTAGATATTTTTGTTTTTATTAAATCACTTTTTGTAAGTTTTTATTTAATTAAAAAAATAAATCCAGATATTATAATAAGTGCAGGAGGATACGTGAGCGTTCCGCTTGTAATTGTTGGAAAACTACTAAAAAAGAAAATACATATTCATCAGCAAGATATTCAAATAGGACTTGCTAATAAAATAATGAGTTATTTTGCAGATGTTATTACGGTAAGTTTCAAAGAGCAGCTAGAAAACTTCAAAAATAAAAATATTTATTTTACTGGTAATCCATGTAGATTTACGAGCGAGCAAATAAATAGTCTAAAAAAAGAGGATATAATTAAAAAATATAATTTAAAAGAAGATAAAAAAATAGTATTGGTATTGGGTGGTAGTTCTGGCGCCAATTCTCTAAATGAGGTAATATACAATTCTATTAATTTGTTAATCTCAAGATGTCAATTAATACATATAACAGGTTTTGATAAGGGAAATCCTATGGATAATGATGATTATTTGCAAATGGAATTTCTCAAAGACGAGGCAATAGAATTAATGTTTGCATCAGATATTGTTGTATCTCGTTCTGGACTCGCAACACTTACTGAATTGTCGGCACTAAAAAAGGCAACAATAACAATTCCTCTTTCTGGGCACCAAGAGTTAAATGCAAAATATTTTTCAGAAAAAAATGCAGTAGAGCTAGTAAGTTATGATAATTTAGTTGAAAAAGTTTGCATGTTGCTAGATGATGAAAAAAGAAGAGAGTTGTTATCAAATAATATATATAGCATTTTTCCCCACAATAGCACGGACAAAATTATTAAGTATATAATAGAATGAAATTAGACAAATACGAAAAAGTATATTTTATAGGGATGGGCGGAATTGGTGTTTCAGCTGTGGCGGGTATGATGATTTCTTTAGGCAAAGAAGTTTTTGGATCGGATGCTTGTAAAAGTGATATTACAGAGGATTTGGAAAAATTATCCCTTGCCTCGGGAAGGAAGGTTAAGATTTTTTATAATCACGATAAAATTAATATTGATAAGGTTAATTTAGATAGAGCTGATTCTCTTGTGATTTATACCTCTGCAATTCCAGATTCAAATCCGGAATTAAAGGAGATAAAAAAGAGAAAAATAGATCGCTATACGTATTTTGAGTTTTTGGGCGAATTGTCATGTGATTATAAAACAATTGCAATAAGCGGAACTCATGGAAAATCCACCACAACAACGCTTATTGCTCTTATGATGATAAATGCAGGACTTGATCCAACTGTCTTTGTGGGAAGTAAAATATTATCGCTTAATTCAAATTTTCATCTAGGTAAGACAAATTATTTACTTGTTGAGGCGTGTGAGTATAATGCAAATTTATTGCATCTTAATCCTCATATGATAGGACTTGTCTCAGTAGATAGAGATCATCTTGACTATTACAAAAATCTTACAGATATTAAAAATACATTTCAAAAATTTATTAATAAGCTAGAAGATAAATCCCAACTTATTTATAACGCGGACGATATAAATATTCAAAGTCTAGACATTTCAAAATCAGCTACATCAATAGGTCTTTCAGAAAATTCCAAGCTATACGTAAAAAATGTAAAAAAAATAGATCAAAAACAGGTTTTTGATATTTATATAAAAGACTCGAAGATTGAGAAAAAGTTTTGTAAGACAAGTACAGTATTGCCAGGATATTATAATATTTATAATATATTAATATCAGTTGGTATTGCTATTAAATTGGGTATAAATTCAAAAATTATAAAAAATACCATAGAGAGCTTTCAGGGTCTTTGGAGAAGATTTGAGTTTTTGGGAAATTGGAAAACTAATATGGTTTTTTCTGATTATGCACATCACCCAACGGCAATAAAAGCGCTTTTATACGGTGCAAGAGGATTCTTTAAGAATAAAAGAATAATTATAATATTTCAACCACATCAAGAAGATAGAACGGAAAAATTATTTGATGAATTTTTGACAAGTTTTGAGCTTGCAGATGAAATTATTTTATATCCAACATATAGGGTATCTGGCCGTCGTAGTAAATCAAAGAAAAATACTTATGAAATGTATAAACAAATAAAGAAAAATTATCTAAAAGATGATCAGTGCATTTATTATTCTAAAGATTTCGGTACTCTAGAAAATGAATTGAAAAAATATAAAGATGCGGTTATTCTGGTGGTAGGGGCGGGGGATATAGATAATTTCCCAAGACATTTTTTAAAACTAGATAAATAGTTATGAGTAAATTTTTAAAAAAGTTTCCAAATGTTAAGCAGAGCATAGGCTTAGCAAGCCTTACTACTTTTAATATTGGTGGAAATGCAAAATATTTTCTGGAAACAAATGACGTAGAAGAGTTATCAAATATTATTAAATTTTGTAGTAGTAATGATATTAAATTTAGAGTTTTGGGTTGGGGTAGTAATGTTTTGATAAGTGATAATGGATATGATGGATTAATTATAAGACTTAAAAATGATTCAATAGAATATTCAAGTGGATATTTTGAGGTTGGGGCAGGATTATCTTTACCAAAATTTTTGAATTTTATAATTAATAATGGATATGTTGGGTGCGAATTTTTGGCTGGAATTCCAGGAACAATAGGGGGCGCAATATATGGAAACGCAGGAAGCTATGGAATAGACACTTCAAGTATTGTAGAATCAGTCAAAACAATAAGCAATAATGGAATTATAGAAGAATTTGATAAATATGGATGTAATTTTTCATATCGTGATAGTATATTTAAAACGATTAATGCTATTATATTTAGTGCAAAGATGAAGCTCGAAATGGGTGCTAGTGAAGAGTCAAAGAGATTGGTCCAAACACGAATATTAGAAAGAATTACTAAGCATCCAAGCGAATTTGCAAACGCAGGGAGTTATTTTAAAAATATTATAATGACAGAAGAAATAGAAGAAAAATTGGATCAGTTTTTAGACATTTCAAAATTTTTAGAATCAAAAAAAGTTCCAGCAGGATTTCTTATAGAGTCATTGGGATTAAAAGGATTTTGTGTTGGCGATGCTTGTGTGTCAGAAAAACACGGAAACTTTTTGATTAACAAAGGAAACGCAAAAGCAAGAGAGGTTATTGAGTTAGCGGGTATTATAAAAAAACAAATTTTAGAGAAATATAATATAGAACTAGAAGAAGAGGTACAGTATATTGAATGATGAATTTTGAATTTTGAATGACGAATAAATTTCTAATGATGAATTTTGAATTTTGTTTGCCTGCCTTTGGCGGAAATGATGAGTCTAGAATATAGAATCGGGTCGTAGTGGTCTGATTTTTTTTGTAAATAAAAACGCTGACGATTTTTTAGGTCGCCAGCGAGAGGATTCTTATGGGGGAATTTATTTGAGTGCTATTACTAGCACAATTTTTGATGTTTTATTTTGAAGCTTTTTAACAGCTTCCATCTGACGTGGCAATCAAAAATGATTTGCCAGTTTTCTAAAATAAGTTTTGTCTTGTTTCCCAGGTTCTTCTAGAGTTTTTTCATGTTTCTTTCCTTTGTGATTCCCTAAATCACGATGTTTATTTTTTGTCCAAGGGGCTAAATTTGGTAAATTTTTGACTTATTTTTAGTTCATTTTTTCCTCCTAGCTTTTTCTATAATCATATTAACCTATTTTAGTAAAAAATGCAAGTAAAAAGGCCTCATTGATTGGGAGGCCGGTAATTAAACATTATTTGGTATTGCTATGATTTGATGATAATGGATTTTGTATATGATATATCATTGTGTCTTTTCCGGCTTTTATTTTTCTTTCATATATACATCCATTCCAACCCTTTTGTCTAAATATTAATCCAATGGTCCTTCCTATTTTACCAGGCAAGTCTCTATTAATTTCTATATTCGTTTCTTGCCAGGATGGATTTTCGAGTGTTATTTTTTTGAGCTTGGCGTTTAATTCATGAATAACTTCATTTATTAAATCGATTTCTTCATTAGAGTACTCTTGTAAATTCATTGGACTAATTGCTTCGAACATAAATGTCATTTTATCCTCCCAAGATAATATAGCTTTATACAACTATTCTATCTAATAGCTTTTATTTGTCAACCAGTTATACAACCGGTTTATTTAGTGGTAATATAAGCGTATTATATGAATAATCAGTCTTGCTGATAAGAGCTATATTTGATAATATAAAAGAAGTTAAACATTAATAAAAAACAAATGAATGTTCAATTTTATGCTAAAAACGTGGAGTTAACAGAACAAATTAAGGATTATGTCAATGATAAAATTGGTGGACTTTCAAAGTATGACGCAGGTATATTAGAGGCACAAGCTGATATTTCAAAAGATACTCATCACCAAAAGGGCTGCGTATATAGATTTGAAGTAAATATGAAATCAACAAATAACAAAAATCTATTCAGAGCTGAGGCAAATGGAGAAAATATTATGGAAGCAATTGATTTGGTAAAAGATAAGTTGCATAGACAGATAACTAAGAATAAATAGTTCCCTAATTTACTAACCCTACTAATTTTACTAACCACATGTCGTTATTAACAAAAGTATTTGGTGATCCTAATAAAAAATATATTGATTCATTATTACCTATTGTTGAAAAAATCAATTCTCTTGAAAAAGAAGTAGAAAAATTGTCTCAAGAAGAGCTACGCGTCAAAACAAAACAGTTTCAAGAAGATTTGAAGGTAGAAAAAGTCACTCTTGATGAAATTTTGCCATATGCATTTGCGATGACAAGAGAAGCCGCAAAAAGAACTCTTAATCAGCGTCATTATGATGTTCAGCTAATCTCAGGAATTGTTCTTCATCAAGGAAGAATAGCTGAAATGAAAACAGGAGAAGGAAAAACTTTGGCTTCAACTTGTCCAATATTTTTAAACGCGCTTACGGGTCGCGGAGTTTCACTTATTACTGTAAATGATTATTTATCAAAAAGAGATTGTGTTTGGATGGGGCAAATTTATCATTATTTGGGTCTTAGTGTTGCATCTATTGAGCACGAGACTTCATATGTGTATGATGAAAATTTTGTAGATGCAAAAGACAAATCAGAGGATAAGAGTATCAAGGTGGTAGATGATTATCTTCGTCCAGTTACAAGGCGTGAAGCATATCAAGCTGACATTATCTATGGAACAAATAATGAATTTGGTTTTGACTATTTGAGAGATAATATGCAAACTGACAAAAGTGAAATATGTCAGCGTGGTTTTTATTATTGTATTATTGATGAGGTCGACAGCGTTTTAATTGACGAAGCTAGAACACCTCTTATTATTTCTTCGCCAGATGTTGAATCAACCAATCAATATCAAAGATTTGCGAGCGTTGTAGATGATTTACAAGAAAACAAGCATTACAATATTGATGAAAAAATGAGATCTGTGACTTTTACAGAAGAAGGGCAAAATTATATTGCACAAAAATTAAACGAAGATCCATGGGCAAAAGCAGATTTTACTACAGTTTTTCATCTTGAAGCATCACTAAAAGCAAAACTATTATTTAAGCGAGATAAGGATTATATAGTAAAAGATGGTGAAATTTTGATTGTAGATGAGTTTACGGGTCGTCTTATGCCCGGTCGTCGCTATTCAGAAGGGCTTCATCAAGCATTAGAGGCAAAAGAGGGTGTTAAGGTCCAAAAAGAAAGCTTGACACTCGCTACAGTCACTTTTCAGAATTATTTTAGAATGTATGAAAAATTATCTGGTATGACTGGAACTGCGCTTACTGAGGCAGAAGAGTTTGCAAAAATTTATAGTCTTGAAGTTGCTTCAATTCCTACTAATAAACCAGTGGCCCGTATTGACCTTAATGATAGAATTTACAAAACAGAAATTGCAAAATTCAATGCAATTGTAAAAGAAGTAAAAGAAAGGCATCTAAAGGGTCAGCCAGTTTTAATTGGCACAATATCTATTGAGAGAAATGAAATTATAGGAGATTTACTAAAGCGTGAAGGCGTTCCTTATAAGCTTTTAAATGCAAAGCAACATGAAAAAGAAGCTGAAATTATTTCTCAGGCAGGAAGATTAGGCGCTGTCACGGTTGCTACAAATATGGCTGGTCGTGGAGTAGATATTATTTTGGGTGGAAATCCATACAATAAGGAAGAAGCACAAAGAGTAAAAGAGCTAGGGGGATTGTTAGTACTTGGTACTGAGCGTCATGAGTCTCGTCGTATTGATAATCAGCTTAGAGGTCGTGCAGGAAGACAGGGTGATCCAGGAGCATCTCAGTTTTATGTTTCAATGGAAGATGACTTAATGCGTGTATTTGGTTCTGATCGTATGAAATCTATTATGAATACGCTTGGAATTCCCGATGAAATGCCTATTGAAAACAAGATGATATCAAGCTCTATTGAAAAAGCACAGGTAAGAGTAGAGGGTTATAACTTTGATATTAGAAAACACTTAGTTGAGTATGATGATGTGATAAATAAGCAAAGAGAAATAATATACAAAAAAAGAAGAGAAATTCTTGATTTATCAACTGGTATCAAGCTGGAAGAATATGAAACATTAGCAGATTATATAAAATCAATTATCAAAGAAGAAATTTCTCAAATAGTTAATTTTCACACATCTTTAGAGACGCAGAGCGTTTGGAATATAAATGAGATAATAGAAAATATAAAAACAATATTTCCAATTAGCTCTGATGAAGAAGCCACAATTCGCAAGATGAATCCATTTGAAAGTAGTGAAAAATCAAATCACGATGAAGCAAGAATTAGTCTCATTGATTACATAAATAGTTTACTTGAAGAAAAATATGCAAAGTTAAGAGAAAATATAAATAATTTGACAGGTCAGGTTGAGCAAGATGGTTTTTCTCAAATTGAAAAAGGAATATTGCTTCGAGCTATTGATAGTCTATGGATAGATCACTTGGACAATATTTCTCATCTTAGAACAGGCATTGGACTTCGTGGATATGCACAAGCCGATCCACTCGTTGAGTATAAGAGAGAGTCTTATGATTTGTTTGTAGAGCTTTTGGCATCCCTAGACAAACAAGTTGTCTACAGTATTTTCAAGGTAGGGCCTATAACAGGTATGTTTAGAGAAGAAAAGAAAACTATTAAATTAAACGACCCAAGCGAAAATCTAAATAAGCAATTTGAACTTGGTGATGAAAGTCGAAAAGAAATTCACAACAAAACAACTTTAAAAAATGAAGAAGTAAAGAAGTTTGGACACAAAGTTGGTAGAAATGACAATTGCCCATGCGGAGCGAAGAAATCAGATGGAAGCCCAGTCAAATACAAAAATTGTTGTGGTAAGAATGAGTAGTAATATTTAGATGAATGAGCGACGTCCCGACGAATGGAGGGATGGTAGAAGAAATCAGACGGAAGTCCAGTTAAATACAAGAATTGCTGTGGTAAAAACGAATAAAATAAAATTATGTTAGACCTTATAAATGACAAAAATGAAGTGATTGGTTCTGATGACAGAGAAAATATTCATGTATATGGACTTTTGCATAGAGAAATAAATGTATGGTTGTTTAACAGTAATAATGAATTATTTTTGCAGAAAAGATCTGCGACCAAAGACACTTGCCCAAACTTATTAGACGCTTCTGCTGGTGGCCATGTAGAGTCAGGTTATGATTATGAGCATACGGCAATAAAAGAGCTAGAAGAAGAAACTGGTATAAAAATAAGCTCAAAAGATTTAATATTTTTAGATGAAATCAAAACAAATCAGAGAGATGTTTTAACTGGTATGATTAATAATATAATTAAGTATGTATATGCATATCAATATAATGGCAGCAAAGACGATCTTACAATAGAAGAGGGCGATGTAGCTGGTTTTGAAGTTTGGTCAATAGAAAAAATGTTAAATTTGAGCGATGAAGAAAAAAAGAAATTTGTGCCATCGATAGTAGGCGATTATTATAAGCACATTTTTGAAAAGTTAAAAAGTATAAACCAAGGGAATATTTAGGTAGTATTTAATGAAATATAAAGGACAACAAAGTTTATATTAGAAATCAAAAGAAAATAAGAATATTTTAAAATAAAACTATGAATATTGAACAACAACAATCGGAAAAAGAGCACAATTTTGAAATAGATAAAGAGGGATACGTTTATTTTGGAGATGTAGCTATAGGAGTGCTTAATCAGCAAAGTCAGTATGCAAGTAGATATGTAGATAACTGGGCTGGTCATGACAATGAATATCCAAAACTAGGAGACGGGCTCAGAATAAAAGGCAATTCTGCAGATTATCATTTTATGAAAATTCATAAAGATGATATTGATGAGTTTGTAAAAAGATATAAAGAATATAGAGAAATAAATGGATAAAATTAGTATATGAAAAAAATTCAAACACTTTGTCTTATTTATAAGCATCCGCAAATATTGCTCGGTATGAAAAAGCGAGGATTTGGTGTTGGAAAATGGAATGGATATGGAGGAAAGCCACAAGGCGATGAGACCGTAGAAGAAGCAATAAAAAGAGAGCTTACAGAAGAGGCAGGAATTAATGTCTTAGATATTGATAAGGTTGGTCTTATGGAATTTTATTATGGAGATGATGAAGATTATTTAGAAGTTCATATATTTAAGTCATATGATTTTGAGGGTGAAATTGTTGAAAGTGAAGAAATGAAACCGGAGTGGTTTCATATAGATGACTTACCATTTGATTCAATGTGGCCCGATGATAGGCACTGGATGCCACTTTTTTTGGCAGGAAAAAGATTTAAAGGAAAATTTATTTTTGATAAGGAAAATAATATATTAGAGAAAGAACTAATTGAAATTGATAATTTTTAGGGAAAAGAAAAAACCGCAAGTTTTTTCTTTAGAGTAGAGTAATTTCTATTGTTCTTATCCCGTTCTCTTCACAACGATTTGCAATAGCCCTTTCGTACACCACTACTAAGTCCTCTAAATTATTCTTGCGGTAACCTGGTCACTCTGTCACTCCAATTTAGGAGAAGTAAGGGTTGGATTATTCCCTCACAGGGACGTTAGCGGCTATAAATAGGAGGAGAAACAAGCCAGGCCTAACGTAATCAAGAGATTTACTCGTATTTTGTTAAACGATACTTCTTGATTTGACCTTTGGTACCCACGGAGTTATTAGCTCGCGCGACTAAATAGATATTAACAAAACATTCTAAAATATGCAAGAAACATTAAACGAACAACAATTACAAAAAAAATATGAAGAATTAGACAAATCTAAACGCCCCGAAAGAGCCGAGAGAGTAATTAGATTTTTAGATAAAATAGGTGCTTATAATTTCTTTCAAAAATTGAATAAAGATAAAAAACGTGATATAAACTTTGATCAATTCAAGTCTTTTTTGATTAGAATAAATGGTATCGTTCGTGATATTTCAAAGCAAGAAAGAGCTTTTGATGGCAAAAATGTAGAGATTTCTGGTGCACTCGGAACTGTATTGCCTCCTAGGCATGAAGATAAGGAAGAATTATTAGAAGAAGCTTATGATTCTTCATTGAAATTAAGCATAGAAGATAATTCCTATATGATCCCTGCTATTATAAATGAATTGCATATGTTTAAAGACGGAAATGGTAGAACAAGTAGAGTAATTTACGCCTTGCTTAGTTCAGAAAATGAAGAATCTTTTAATGCGGAATTAGAGAAGGCGTTAAGTTCTGATGGTAGGTTTGATTCATATGATATTGATCCAAGTATAATAAGTCATAAAATTGAGCAGGAAGTTTTAAAAAAACATGAATGGTTTTTTGATGAAGGAGAAAATCAAATAAATCATAAAAAATCAAAAAAAGTCGCTTCCACTGAATTTAATAAAATTAGTAATGAAGATAAGGATTTCTTTGAGAATATAAAAAAATATCAATATATTTATTCTTCGGATTTTAGATATGTTATGACCGCAATAATTGAATCATTAACAGATGAAAAATATAAAGAAATTTTATTTGAGAGTAGATTGATTTGGCCAGAAAAAATGAAAATTTTAAATAATGAAGATTGGAAAAAAATATTTAACACTTATTATGAATTAAAAAAAGAACAAGTAAGAATGCTAATAGATGTTTTTGTTAATCCAAATAATTATAAAAATCCCGACAACAGTAAAGAAACATTAAAAGATTATTTTATTAGAAAAATAGAGGAAAATCACGAAAGAAATAAATAACAATATTATGTTTTAAAATTTATGCTTAAACTAGGAAAATACAAACACTATAAAGGAAATGAATACGAAGTAATAGGAATTGCAAAACACAGTGAAACGCAGGAAGAATTTGTTGTATATAAGGCGCTTTATGGAAAAAATGATCTATGGATTAGACCACGACAAATGTTTGAAAGTGAGGTTGAAGTAGATGGTAAAAAAAGTAAAAGATTTGAAGAAATATGATATATAAAGTACGAAATTCTAATATCCCCGCTTGCTGGTCTTTGACTCTGAGAGCTGAGCTCTCAAGTTCAGACTCGAATGAGCAGGCAGGGAAATTCGAAACAATAATGAAATCACAAATTATAAATTAGAAATTATTTGAAAAATTAAAATTTGAATATTGGAATTTGTTTAGAATTTAGAATTTGTAATTTAGAATTTAATTAAGAAGTAGTAAATAGTAAATCAATTCAAATCATAATAATATGGAAAATAATACATTAAAGGCGTCTAAACAAAAGGATCTATATCAAATATCACTAAAGCTTATTTTGAAAAACGATAAAGACGAGATTTTAATACTTAATGCGATAAGAGGAGGTACTTTTGAGGGGTTTTATGATTTACCAGGTGGAAGAATAGATGTTGATGAGTTTCGGGTTGATTTTGAAGATATTCTACGAAGAGAGGTAAAAGAAGAATTAGGTGCTATTGAGATTGATATTACTTCATCTACGCCAGTTTCAATGGGGCGTCACTTGATTCCAGCAAATTTATCTAGCATTGGTATTGAAGTACATGTGCTTTATTTGTTTTTCGAAGGCCAATATTTGAGCGGGAATATTAAAATAAGCGAAGAGCATCTCGGATATAAATGGGTAAATTTAAATGATATAGCACTAGAAGAATATTTTAATTCAGGAATTTTAGAGGGAGTAAAGAAATATGTTAATAATATAAAGTGAATTTATGAGCTTTGAAACCCCAAATATACAAAAAGAAGACGAAAAAAATAAAGAGAATTCATCTGAAAAATTTAAATCTATTTATCGTGGTATCTGGGCAGATGAGTTAGAAGATAAACAACAATTGCCAATGGGGGGATCTTTATTTAGTAAAGAATTGACTACGAAATTGGAATTAGATTTTTCAAATTTTGATTACGAACTCAGTGGTTTTACAGAAGAAAATCTTAAAAAAATATATAAACAAAGCGAGGAGAGTATAAAAGAGTGGCTTCATAAAATAGACTCTAATATAGATCCATACTTATTTTTTTTGACATTTCAGACTCAGAAAAAAGTTCATAAGCTGTTAGAAATAAATCCAGAAACCCCAACAAATTCATTTGAAAGAAGAAAAATGTATCAAAATAATAATGTTCCAAAATTATCTCAATTAAAGGGCAAGAGTGAATGTGTGGAAAGAGCTGTTTTGGGTCAATATATACTTCAAAAATCTGGAATAAAATCGTCTTATGTAAGTGGAGTTACAATGAACAATCCTAAGGACGATGATGAATATCCAGAAGATCATAGTTTTATAGTTTTGAGTGATCCAACAAACAAAGCAAAAACTTTGATATTTGATATTGCAAGACCAAAGTCTGGAGCAGAAATTCCAAGGTTATTAGAAACAGATGCCCCATTTACCTACGATTTATTAAAGGATAAGGAAGATCTTCTTGTGGGTGCAATAGAGGTTTTGCAGAGAGGGAGACTTTGGTTTGGTGTTGGAGATCCAACAGCTGGGTATCATAAAGTATTAGAAAATAATGACAAACAAATAAAAGATAAAACCTCAGAGAAATTAGACAATTTAAAAAAAGACGCAAAAGAATTTATTGAAAACGTTTTTGATAAAGAAAGTAATCCAAAAGAACGTTTGAGAAGAATTAAAATAAGGACTGGCAACGCCCTAGAATTAATTACAAGAGAATATCCAGAGGTTTTTGAAAATATTGAAGAATTTTGTAACTTACAAGATAAAAATGAATTTGTTGATAATATTATGTCTGTTTTAGATCCAGTTCTTCAATCTATGAGCGAGAGAAGGGTTGAAAATAATTTTATAAGATTAAACGAGCTTTTAACTTATGCAATAAGTGGCTCTACTGCTCATATTCATTTAGCGCCAAAAGAAAAAATAGGTTTACACAAATTTAAAGAAGGTTTAAATATATTAGCTGATATTATTGAACGAAATAAAAATGTAAAAAAAATAACAGCTTCATCTGATTTGGTTACAAGAAAAAGTTCATTAATGGAGGGTTTTGGATTTCATATTGATGGACTAATTAGCAAAGAAGACCATGAGAAATATTTTCCTGATTATCCAATTGATACAATAACAATGTCTCATATAACACGAGAAGAGTTTTTGGAAAAATATAAAATCAATAAATAGTAAATTAATTGAAAATTGTAAATAGTAAAAATTCATCCCGCCAGGGCGGGATAAAAAATGTCTATATTTGGGGCGCATACGATATTCTTCATGATGGTCATATTAAATTTATAGAAAATGCAAAGAAATTGGGCGATGTTTATGTTATACTTATATCAGATAAAGTAGTAAAAAAATATAAAAAATTATATTTTAAGGCTTTTATCAGAAAAAAACATTTACTAAAAACAGGATTGGTAAAAAATGTTTTTATAGACGCACTTCCAAATATGAAATGTTTTAACAAAATAGCTCCTGATATATTTGTATTTGGTTATGATCAGAATAAAGAATGGAACAATATTTTGAAAAAATATATTTTAGAAAGATTTCCAGGTTGTAAGTTTAAAACTTTAAAACAATATAGCGAAACACACTCAAGTCATCTAAAAAGTAAGATATTATGTTATTGTGGGAGTGGAAAAAAGTTTGTTGATTGCTGTGGAAAATAGTATAATGCCAATATACGAATGTATGCTAATTATGCTAATTTAATAATACCAATATACGAATATTTGTATAATTCGCACAAATTTGTATATTTGTATTATGGTCAATAAAAGATATGAAAAAAATTACTACAATTAAAGGTGCTCAAAAATTAGTAAAAGACTTTGCCAAGAAAAATAATTGGAAAGATGTTCCAAATATTGATAAATTTGACCATATTCACGAAGAACTTATTGAAATGTCGCAATATTTAAGATATAAAACAGAAAAACAGAGAATAAAAGAAATTAAAGTTAATAAACAAATTTTTACTGACGGAATAGGGGACTTATTTTTTGCAATTTGTAGGTTAGCAAATCAATTAAATGTTGATATTGAAAGTGCGTTTAATATGGTAAGTAAAGAGATTTTTAAAAAATATGATAACAAGAATAAGGAAATAAACATTTCTTCCAAGAGACAGAAACTTTAATTATTAATTAATAAAATATATGCATTTTCCTTGGAAAGAGGAGTATGAAATGGGAATTAGTGTTATAGATAAACAACATAAATATTTTGTAAGTCTTATAAATGAGATTTATGATGCTATTTTAGCTGGTCAAACAGATAAAAAGCTCAAAGAAATTTTATCTAAGTTAATAGATTATGCCAAAGAACACTTTGACACTGAGGAAAAATATTTTGATAAATTTCATTATGAGGGATCAGATGAGCACAAAGCAAAGCATAAAGAACTTAAGAAAAGCGTTTTAGATTTTCAGAAAAGACTTAAAGAAGATAAAGTTATCGTTTCCTTCAATTTGGTAAACTTTTTAGAGGATTGGCTAGGAGAGCATCTAAAAGATATGGATTTTAAATACAAAGATTGTTTTAAACAAAATGGTTTGTAGCTTTTGATTTTATGCTAAGAATATTTAGCCTTTAAATACTAATCACTAAATTATGCGCCAAAGACCTTGTGCTATCATTATAAAAGATAATAAGATATTAGTAATGAAAAGAGTCAGAGATAATACAACTTATTTTACATTTCCAGGCGGTCACGTAGAAGAAAATGAAGACTTACAAACGACTTTAAAAAGAGAAATCGAAGAAGAATTAAATTTTGATATAATGAACTTCAAAGAGATTTTTAGAGTCTCAGATTTTAGTCCCCGAGATAATGATAATGTTGAAAGTATTTTTTATTTGATATCTGATTTTAAGGGAGAATTACAACTTGGTGGGCCAGAGATTGAAAGAATGAAAACTGGAAAAAACAATTATTATCCAACGTGGTATAATAAAAAAGAGTTTAGTGGGCTTGATCCCATTTATCCTATTGGAATAAAAAATTTCATTTTAGATAAACTTTTTAGATAATATAAATATATGCCATATGAATTAACTTTAGAAGAGCAGGATGATATCTTAGAGGCGGAGGAAGAAAATAAATTAAATAATGCCTTTAAGGATTTGAAGCTTGTTGTAGATTGTTTGGAGAATTCTGGTTTTGATATAGAAAAGTCAAGAATTAACTTGGAATTTTTTAAGGAGTATAAAGATATTGGTTTTAATATATCAGAAGATAGTAAAATGAAGATTAAAATATTTTATTATAAACACGATGGCTTAAAAGTTGTATTAGAAGAAAAGAGCAAGAATCCAATAGTTCATAGTTCTAATGAGCTTAGAAGATTGGAGATCAGAGATAAATTTAAAGATTTTAATATTGGGCATTTGTTAGCAGATGAACAATAATTATTAATATTTAAAAATATGACAAAAACAACAAAAACAATTTCGCTATTAGTATTAATATTAATAGTGCTAGCATCTTTATTATTTGGTTTGCGAAACTATTTGAAAAAAGATGTTGTAGAATTTACAAATGTAGTAGAAAATCAAAAATCTGTTGGTATTTCTAATCCTGCATCAGTATATTGTATCGATAATGGTGGAAAATCTGAAATAAGGAGTAATGAGGAGGGACAATATGGTGTTTGTATTTTTCCAGATGGAAGTGAGTGTGATGAGTGGAAATTTTTTAGAAAAGAATGTAGTATTGGAGATTCAAAAACAAATCCCGAGCAAGACTTAGAGTTAATCAAACAAGCATTGATTGAAAAAGACAAAATTGACTTAGAAAAAGTTGATGTTTCTGTGGGCAGTAGAGTAGATAATTTTGTTTCTGGCTCTATTTTGCCAAAAGAAGAGGGTGTTGGTGGGGCATATTTTTTTGCTGTAAAAAGTGAGGGTGTATGGAAAATATTGGCTAGTGGAAATGGTATCGTAAAATGCGAATATATCAAAGATTATCCAAATTTTCCAATAAACATGATTCCCTCTTGTGTTAGTGAGAATGGAGAACTAGAAAGACGAGACTTGCCGTTATAAGTTTTTAGGTAAAAAATAAAAGAGTGATCATAGACCACTCTTTTTAATTTTTCATTCCGCTATTCATTCTATATTTCGGAACATGGGTAATTTGTCTCCTTCAAGGAATTGTTGGATGATAATCCCCGAAATTACTATTGTGGGATTTTGACTGATAATTTGTGAGATGGCACCCAATAGGTCGTGCGCCATAACCGATTTTTCCTCCCCTTTGCCCAAGATCTTGTACACAAACAAATATTTTGTGCCACTTAGACCTTGAATGTCTTGTGGAAGAATTTGCCGGCATTTAACGGTGTTTCTATCAGGTATGTTTGAATATTTGGAGCTTTCCAATCCTTCAAGATACTTGTTAATTGCACCTTCTTCGTTTTCGGCATTGAGGTATCTGGTATCTGGCTTTGGCCCGGAACAATTAAACCAGCACGCCCATAAAATGATTTGTTTTTGACTCATTTTTTCCTCCTTTATTCCCTATTTAGGAATAAACATATTAATATAGCATATATAACTTTATTTGTCAAATAGTCGTTCTCTCTTGTGTCAAATGCGACATAGAAACAAATTCATAGGGCGTCTTCATATTTAATGATAAATGAGGTCTAACTTTGTGATAATATTCAATATATT
>JAEHGL010000016.1 GCA_019248485.1 Candidatus Komeilibacteria bacterium S5_K13
ACATACCTGTATTGGTTAGCTAATATTAGTAAAGTTTTACTAGCATATACCATTACAGGTATTTTTGTTAGTCTATTTGCACTTCAGATTAGAATTCACCTCCTTCATACTTTATCCTTCAATATTCATCCTTAAAACGGTGTATAACCTGTGCACTACCCACCCTTGAATAAGCCCCATATTCTGCTAAAATAAGTTCATGGCAGACAACATTAGACAAAATCTTATAAGCGAAAAAATTCCACCTCATAACCTAGAAGCTGAGGCAAATGTTTTGGGGTCTCTTCTTATAGATAGCGACGCTATAAACAAAATTGCAGATATTATAACTGAGGACGCATTCTACAAAAGAGCTCATCAGATAATTTTTTCGGTATGTCTCAATTTATACGACAGACGTGAACCAATAGATCTACTTTCAGTAAGCAATGGCTTATCAGAAATGAACGAGCTTGAAAGTGTCGGCGGAAAAAGTTATTTAGCATCTCTATCAAACTCAGTCGTAACTGCTGGTAATGTAAAATACTATGCTGAAATAGTTCAAAAAAAATCAACCCTAAGAAGACTACTTAAAGCATCCGCTGATATCACAAATATTGCTTATCAAGAAGAAAATGATATAGATGATATATTAGATGAATCTGAGAGAAAACTTTTTGCAATATCTCAAAAATTTCTAAAAGAAAATTTTTCCCCTATATCAAGTATATTAAATGATACCTTTGAGCGTATTGATGAACTTCACAAAAACAAAGGACAACTTCGTGGTATTCCAACAGGATTCAAAGATCTCGATAATTTACTCGCCGGACTTCAAAAAGGAAATCTTATAATCATAGCTGCTCGTCCTTCTGTAGGAAAAACATCGTTTGCTCTTGATATGGCAAGAAATATCGCCGTAAAAAACAAAGGATGTATTGGAATGTTTTCTCTTGAAATGAGTAAAGAAGAACTTGTAGATAGAATCCTCTGTTCTGAGGCTGGTGTATCTCTATGGAAAATGAGAACCGGGCGCTTATCAGATAGAGATGATCATGATGATTTTCCAAGAATTGGAAGAGCTATGGGAACTCTTGCTGATAGTAAAATATTTATAGATGACTCTGGCATATTGAACATAATGCAAATTCGAACAAAGGCAAGAAGATTAAAGCTAGAACACAATCTTTCCGTGCTTATAATAGACTACCTACAGCTTATGGAAAGTAAATCTGGACAAGAAAACAGAGTTCAAGAGGTTGCAGAAATCACTCGTGGATTAAAGAGTATTGCTAGAGAATTAAATATTCCTATCATTGCCCTTTCACAGCTTTCTCGTGCCGTAGAACAATCCAAGCCAGCCATTCCTAAGCTTGCACATTTGAGAGAATCTGGAAGTATTGAGCAAGATGCTGACGTAGTATTGTTTATTTATAGAAAAGCAGCTGATAGAAACTATAGACTAGAAGACCTAAGTCCTGAAGAAAAAAACATTGCCGAAATTCATATTGCAAAACACAGAAATGGACCTACAGGACTTGTGCATCTTTACTTTGATTTTGAAACGGTAAGTTTCAAAACCCTTGAAAAAGGCGCTAATATTCCACAACAACAATTTGATTAATAAATAAACACTCGCATTGCCAAATAATTGCAATCGAGACAAAAACAAAATGACATTATTTTCAAAACTAAATCAGATCAAGGATTTGCGTTCTCAAGCAAAACAAATGCAAAATACACTATCTCAAGAAATAATTGAGGTAGAAAATCATGGAATCAAACTAAAAATGGACGGAAACCAAAACGTCTTATCAATAAGCCTCCCAGATGAAATGGCAAAGACAGAATTAGAAAAATACATTCCTGATACTTTTAATGACGGAATTAAAAAGCTTCAAAAAATCATGGCTGAGAAAATGAAAAGTGGAGAAATTACAATGCCAGACTTTAAATTTTGAATTTTGAATTTTAAATTTCGAATAAATTGATTAATTTAGAATTTTGAATTAATCAAAAAAATTTAATAACTAATTAACAAAGAAATGAAAAGCGATGTTAATAACCCAGATTATGATCTGGAAAGTAGGACAAGCAAGTTTTCAAATTTAATTATTGGGCTTTGTAAGCAGATTGTACAAGATACAATTACTAGACCCATAATTTCTCAGTTAGTAAAATCTGGAACAAGTGTTGGTGCAAATTATACAGAAGCAAATAACGCATCATCACCAAACGACTTTAGAAATAAAATCTATATCTGTAAAAAAGAAATATGTGAGACAAAATATTGGTTGAGAATAATAAAAAGCAATAACTTTACACAAAACCCAGTGATTGAAAATATACAAAGAGAGGCTGAAGAGTTAACACTAATATTTGGACGAATATTATCCTCACTCAAAAACAATTCAAAATTAAAACATTCATAATTTATTCATCATTAATCATTCAACATTCATCATTAAGCTCATGTTCCCAAAATCTCTCAAAAATTTAATAGATCAATTTATCACACTTCCTGGCGTTGGACCAAAAACAGCAGAACGTCTTGCCATATCTATGATTTCAAGGCCCAAGGTAAAAATAGATGAATTTATCACAGCTCTGTCTTCTATAAAAGATATAAAGGTTTGTTCCATATGCAATAATTTCTCTGATATAAATCCATGTGCAATATGTTCTGACGAAAAGAGATCGCAAAACATTATCTGTGTTGTTGCAACGTCCACTGACCTAGAAACAATAGAAGCAACAAAAAAATACAATGGTTTATATCATATACTTGGCGGACTTATTGATCCTATAATTGGCGTTACTCCTGATAGGCTTTTTATTAAAGAACTGTTAAATAGAATGAGGAACAATAACGTAGATGAACTTATCCTTGCCTTTGATGCAAATATTCAAGGCGAGGCAACTACAACATATCTCAAAAACATATTAGCAGATATGAACATAAAAATAACTCGCCTTGCTCGTGGAATCCCAATGGGCTCTGATATCGAATACACTGACGAAATAACCCTGTCCTCTGCCTTAGAGAATAGAAGAGAAATAAAGTAATTTCAAATTACCCCCCCCTCGGCCATGAGGTCTTCGGGGCCGAAGGGGAATTTTGAATAAATTATTAATTTATTATTTAAATATGGAAAGTGTTGAAAAAATTTACTCACTCATAAAAGATTTTTCAGACTTAGTAAATAAAAATAAAAAACTAGAGATTCATAAAGAAAATAACTTCAATAAACAATTTAGCAATCTATTAAAGGAGTGGAATTACATTAAAATTATTACTGCGAGAATAAATAATGCAAATCCAACAAACGATATAACGCAACTTGGCTTAGATTTGAAAACTTTATATGTTTTTGTAAGAGTCTTTTCTGAATCATTAATATATATTTCCTCATTATTTATACCTAGTTCATCTAAGATTAAGTGGAATAAACTTGGCCCATTTATAAAAAGTGTCAAAGAAAATATAGGCTCTGAATCTGAGCAACTTAAAAATTTTTGGAAAAATTGTGAGAGCTATATTAATAATCTAAATGAACTATCTAAATATAGAAATTATGTTTTACATGAAAAAGGTAGTAGCACCGAATGGACACTTTCTAACCCAGTGAAATCTAATTTAGATAGTATTCGTATATACAATGTACCCTGGAGAGAAGATCGAAGTACTAAAAAAGAAGAAAGAACTTTAAACACAAGAGATATTATCAATAACCTATATATCGAAAGTTCAAATATTATTAATTATTTAAAATCTACAGTATCATAAAATCCTGCGAGTTTATAAAAATTTACTAAAAACTTGAGTGAAGGCAAACAAAATTTTCACGAGGAATAGATATGACGAGTGTAAAAATTTTGATTTGCCTGAGCGAAAAGTTTTTTAAATTTTTATGCTGCTCGCGACTTTTAGGCTCTACCCTTTTCTAGAAAAGGGTAGAAAAGAAAGAAATTCTTCAAATATAATCTATAATAAAAATATTCAATCCCGTATCACAATCTATCTATTATAAAAATATCTAATTTTATATTATAATTTATAATAATACACGAATAACAATCTTTATTAACTTGGGCATGTAACTCAGTGGTTAGAGTGTCACGTTCACATCGTGAAAGTCAGAGGTTCGAGTCCTCTCATGCCCACCACTCGACTCGTCCCTCAAATATCTCGGGATTCGCTCGTGGTTTCCGTCCCGCTTTCGCGTGACTACAACCCTTCTATATGTACACGAGGCGAGTGTCTTGAGTGAGAAGACTGAGCAATCGAAGTCGACGAATCGAAAGACATGAGATGTGCTATTTTGTAGATTAAATAAATTAGCATCACTCAGACCCGAAAAGAACCTGCCTAAGGGCACGAGAAAAACATTTTTAATTAGAATCGAGTGTCCTAAGCTAAGTCAAAGGACTCTCTTATAACGGGCTATATTTTATAAATAATACAAAAAAATGGAAAAATTTGAAAATAAAATAAATCAAGAAATTACTCCAAAAGATATAAGTCATGAATTTGAAATAATGGACGAATTAGAATTTGCAAGATTTCTAAGAACCGTAAGAGACAAACAAGAATTATCAATTATAACTGACTTTAATAATATTAACACTGTTAGAAAATTAAAAGCCTTTGTTGATGTGCCATCACCAAACCAAAGAAGGTTTGCAATCGTAAAAGCAACTAGAGAACAATATGAACAAGATGTAAATGCATTTCAATCAGGAGTTAAGTGGGAAGAGGTGAATTAATTTCCGATTACCAATTTCTAATATCAAATCAATGATCAAATCAGGTTCTCGACCTTGCTCGAACACTGATTATATTATGAAATTGTTAATAAGGTACAGAATACCTTTTTTTATTTGCGAGATTATAAGAATTTTATTAAATTTGAGTGGAGTCAAGCGTAAGATAACTTCAAGTTACCGATAGGTAACATTTGAAGTTTTAGCTTGGCGAAATGATAAATTTTAAAATTCTTGTGCTGCTCGCGACTTTTAGGCTCCACCCTTTTCTAGAAAAGGGTGGAAAAGAAAAAAACTCATCAAATAAAATATATCTCAAAAATACTCAATTCCGTATACAAACTCAACCCTCTTTCCAAAAAATATAAAAAAAATAAACCGAGTTTTTTGCTCGGTTTACTTAATTGATTTAGCTAATTTTGAAAGAGCCTTACCGCCCTCTCTAAATACAAGGGCTAATAAATTAATTAAGCCTCGTATAATCTTCTTACCCGCTTTTACGCCAAGTCCTTTTTTCCCCAATATTCTTCCAAGGCCTTCAAGCATACAAAGCAATAACAACACGTAAAAAATGATATTGTGCAAAAATGGCATATTTTCCATGATTCCTCCTTTTTTAACATATAATTAAATCATATTATATTAGATAAGTCAAGTATACCCAGAAACACAAAAAAATCCCTTATTAGGGACTTTTTTATATAATACGTGAATTCTTATATTTTTGTGATTTCAAGCTCTGTAAAGTGCTGTCTGTGACCATAAGCCTTGTGATATCTTGTCTTATTCTTGTATTTTACTACTCTTATTTTAGGAGCTCTAGCTTGCTTAATAATTTTTGCCTCAATTTTCTTATCTAGCACAGGAGTTCCAATTTCAATAGTTTCTCCATCTGCACTTGAGATAAATAAAACATCTTCCAAAATTATCTTTGATTCTAGCTCGCCTTCTAGTTTTTCTACCTTTACTTTGCTACCTTCTTTTACCTTGTATTGTTTACCACCTGTTCTTATAATGGCTATTTTTGAGTCTTTAGCTACTGTTTTTTCCATATTATTATACTTGCCCCGCTAAAAGCGCGGGTTCTTTAATTGAATTATTATCGTGTAATAATGTTAATACATTTAATCTAAAATGTCAAGATTGTCCCCTATTTGTAGATTATGAGTTTTTGACCACCCTGCATTTAGTTCTAATACTCCATTTGCCTCACTTTCTGGATAAACTCTAGTTGTTTTGTCATTTGTCTTTACGGGAACTGATTCAAAGATCTCAACCACCTTATTATCTTTCAAATAAATTATATCCAGTGGAAAATTCATTTCATTCATCCAAAATGAATAATAATTATAGGCGTCAAATACAAAAAGCATTCCACAATCTTCACAAAGACTAGTCCCATATGAAAGCCCACGAGTTCTTAAGTAATCAGTATCTGCAAGTTCAACATATATTTTCTCACCTTTAAGCAAAATACTTTTTTGTTGTATTTCTTTTTTAGTACTATTTCCGCACCCAGAAACAACAACTGTCAAAACAATGAAAATTATAATGTATCTAAGCTTTTTCATTCTTGTGATTTATATAAAAAAATAAAGAAAACATAAATAATAGCAAAAACAATGTCATTACTATTTTTCCTATTGTATTTTGAAAAAGTGATATCGTCCCAAAAAATAAAGATATAAAATATATTATTAAGACACTTTGTCTATGACTAAATCCTATATCAAGCAACCTAAAATGAAGATGCTTTCTATCTGCGTGCTTAAATGGCGCCTCTTTTCTAAATAATCTTTGAATTATTACCCAAAACATATCAATAATAGCAACCCCCATAACAAGAAGCGCTGTTGCTATCTTTGCGCCACTTATTATTGCAAAAATTCCTAAATATAATCCCAACAAGTTGCTTCCACCGTTTCCTAAAAATATTTTTGCGGGAAAAAAATTAAATATCAAAAATCCAAGTATTGCACCTGCAAATAAAATCGTCAAAACAGAAGTAAGACTATCTGGCTTATCCCAAAACAGGCTTACAATAAACAATATTATCATTCCAATAAACACCACTCCGCTAGACAAGCCATCGAGGCCATCTAATAATTTGGTAGAATTTGTCATTATTATAAGCCACAAAAATGTAAGCGCAGATCCTATTATATAATAATTAATCCCGAAAAAACTCTGCTTCATTCCAAGCGTAAGATCTATTACTCCTCCACCAGGACGAGTAATAAACTTTATGGCAACACCCGAGACAACGATAATAAGACACGCAAAAATTACCCAAAACAATTGTTTTTTAGCTGATAAATTATACTTATCATCAAGCGTCCCCATTGTCATAATTATCAGTCCCGCAATAATAATCGCAACAACTTGAACATACCCGATAGACTGGCTTACAAGCTCTGGTTTTATCAAAACAACAATCAACAAACAAAGCAAAAAAGAAATATAAATTGCCCAGCCTCCAAGAAGCGCCATTGGCTTATCGTGAATTTTCCTATTTCCTTCTGGTACGTCTAAAATATTAAGCTTTATAGAAAGTCTCCTAAAAAATGGTACCAAAAAATAGCTCAATAAAAATGGAGCTATAAATAACAAACTATAAAATATAACTTTATTTAACATACAGCCTCTTTAAAAATGAGTCTAGTATAATGCTCGCGGCTGAAGCATCATCATCTTTTGATACCTTTCCGCCAAATTGTCTTTGCAATTTACCACCCATTATACTTGTCATTCTTTCATCCTCCTGATGAATTAGTAAATTAATAACATTTTTTAATTTTTCTATAAAAATCTTTGTTTTTTCTGTTTGCTGTGTTTCGTGATTACTCATATTCATTGGATAGCCAATTACAATCTCATTTATTTCTTCTTCTTCTATAATTTGATGTATATTACTAAAAAAAATTTCTTCGCTCAAAATTTTATACGGCAAAGATAACAAGTCACGACTATTTGCTAGTGCAAGACCTATCTTGGAACTGCCGTAATCTATTCCTAAATATTTAATCATATTATGCCTGTGTTAAAATTTTACATCCATTATTTGTCACCACAATAGTATGTTCAAAATGTGCTGAGAGAGAGCCATCTTGAGTCTTAATATTCCAACCATTTTTATCTGATTTAATTGCACTGACCCCTAAATTTATCATAGGTTCAATAGCCAAAACCATTCCTGACTTAAGCATTTCTCCTTTAAATCCTATTCTATAATTAGGAATATGCGGAGCTTCGTGAACTGCATAACCAACACCGTGCCCTACAAGCTCTTTTACTATTCCATATTTTCCCTTAGAATTTACATAATCCTCTATTGCTTCTCCTATTTCATTTACATAAATACCGGGCCTTATTATTGATATTGCCTTATTTAATGCACCTTTTGTAACATCCATTAACTCACTCGCGTCTTTGCTAATATTTCCAACAGGGACTGTAATAGCACAATCAGTATATAAACCTTCGTCAGTTTGCGGGTATTTCATTCCAATATCCAAGCCTATTATATCGCCATCTTTTAAAATTGTATCATCAGGGATACAATGAACCACGCCATCATTTACAGAAGCGCAGAGCGTACATGGATATGGATCATCATCTCCATAATTTTTGAAAGATGGCAAGCCTCCTGCTTCAAGAATTAATTTCTCAGCCAACTCTTCAAGGTCTCCCACTCTAGTTCCTACTCTTACACTATTTCCAAGTTTAGCTAAAATAGTGCCAAGAATTTTTCCACCAATCTCTAAAATTTTTATTTCTTTTTCATTTTTTATTGTAATCATTTCTTTTTTAACTCTATTATTTTGTCAGATATTTGCTTAAAAACTTCTTTTATAGCTAGATTTCCATTTATATTTATCAATATTTTTTTCTCCTTGTAAAATTCTATCAATTTCTCTGTTTTATTTTTGTAGACACGTATTCTATTTTTAACAACAGCTGGTTTTGAATCATCTCGCACAAATAATTTTCTTTTGCATTTATCACAGATCCCCTCTTTTTTTGGAGGATTATGCTTAATATGATAAGTTGCACCACATTTACACGTTCTTCTATTTGAAATTCTAGTCCTTACTTCATGTTCTGATAAGGAAATATTAAAAACGTGATCAATTGATAAAATATGCTCCAACATTTTCGCCTGATGCAAAGTTCTAGGAAATCCATCGAGAATAATACCCTTTTTCAAATTTGTTTTCTTAAGCTCGTTCTTTAAAACCTGAACTGTAATTTCATCGTCAACCAAATGTCCTTTTGCTAAAATATGCTCAATTTGTATTCCTAATTTTGTTTTGTTTTTAATATTACGACGAAAAATATTGCCCGTTGAAATAATAGGAATATGAAATTTATTTGAAATAAGTTCTGCTTGAGTTCCTTTTCCAGAACCAATAATCCCAAAAAAAATAAGATTCATAATGCTTTTATTTTAATTATTTATAACTATACCATATTACCTCATTTTTTTCACTTTTTCCACTGCACAGCTCATACAAAATTCGTATATTCGTATCAATATTAGTATTATTAGTACCATTAGTCCGCCTCGGCTCGCCGACGCGAGACGGGTATATTAGCATTATACACATTCGTATATAAAAAAGAGGCGTAGATCACGTTGGACCTAGCCTCTATATATTTACCGCAATGTATTAAGCGGCATTTTTTTGGAGTTTTTTGGCAAAACAGGAGATGATTCCGTAAAGGAATACCTCGTTACCCCTCACTTCTCCACGGGTAATGTACAGATCCACCGTTAAGTAATGATGATCGATAAGGTAGCTTTTGCTCTCCTTGATCTCAGATCTGTGAGTGTCAAGTGCAAAATACACTCTCTTTTCACCAATCCGAACGCTCATCAAAGTGGGGTTAACCCTCACAGTTCTATCAACAGCCACCTTATACGATCTGCCCGTCCAGAGATCACCAAAGACGGGTCTAGATATGGGCTGTCCTTGCAAAATGACCCTCACATTATATACCCTTGGTCTTCCTTCAATTAAAGGTGTGATGTTGATAAAGTCAACCACAGCTTTCATTTTGCCAACAGAGTTCGAGTCGTTTAGCTTATGATTTTGCTCTTCGTCCCAATAAGGGACCTGAAAATAGATCTTGATTCCAGAGTTACGAGTATCTGGCAATATAAAATTGCCTTCCCCGTCCCTGGTTTTCAAAACTAAAACCTCTATCTCTCCACCCCGGACTATGTCGGTTCCAGGAATTCTGAACTCCTTTTTCTCCGATTCGATGGGGGTCTCTCCGACAAGCGCAACATAACATTTAATGCAACTATCACGCTCAACAAAAGAATCAATCTTTACCCTCCATTTCGAATTGACACCAAATTTGAGAAATCTTCCCGCGTCCGGTATGTTTAACTTATGAATGCTGCAGTAGACAATTTTTCCTTCATGTTCGGTTCTTTCAAAAACCAAACTTCCATTCACAAAATAGGTGGAGAGTTCTATCTCCATGCCCTTTTCAATAACAGGGACTATTTTAATGTCTTTCATGACAATCCTCCTTATTGGCTGTCTTAGTTATTGTGAGAAAATCTTGTCGCTTAAAACGACCTTCAAATTTTGAATATTTTAATTCTTGCAAAAAATCCTTCAAAGAAGGCACACTATTTGACATTCTGAAATTTATGTTAAAGAACAATAACATGGTAATATATCATATTTAATATTATATGTCAATAGTCAAAAAATAAATAAAAAATCAGGTCTTATTGCCTGACTTCCTAACTTTCCAACTTTCTAACTTTCTAACCCTCTAGAGTTTATCATAATTTCTCATTGTAAGCTGAGCATCAATTTGTTTTACCGTCTCAATTACAACTGAAACCACGATCAAAATACTCGTTCCACCAATTACAGTAGAGCCAATTCCTCTTGTAAGACCCTGCATTACAACTGGAAGCACAGCTACAACACCTAAAAATAATGCTCCTGCTAAATTAATACGTGATACAATATTTTGTAAATATTCTGCAGTATGTGTCCCGGGTCTTATACCTGGCACAAAACCACCTTGCTTTTGTAGATTTTCTGCAATTTTGTCTGGATGAAATATAACGGCAGTATAAAAATATGTAAATGCAAATACTAACAAGAAATATGAAACACCATAAAAAATTTGATTTTGAAATAAATTAATAACCCAATTTGAAATTCCTGCTATTGTATGATTTCCAGCTGCTGCAAAAAATCTCGCTATCATTGTGGGAAACATTATAAGAGAAATTGCAAAAATAATTGGAATAACGCCAGATTGATTTACTTTTAGTGGCAAATGAGTATTTACTCCACCAAAAACTTTGTTTCCTCTCACTCTTCTTGCGTATGATACAGGAATATTTCTTTGCCCCTCGTTTACCATTACAACAACAACTATTGTAAGAAGCGCTATTGCAACAAATACTAATAAGCTAAATATTTTACTTGGATCATATATAACAAAAATGTTCTTTGTGGTTGAAATAAGTTTTGCAACTATTCCAGCAAAAATAAGCAATGATATACCATTTCCAATTTTTTTCTCAGTGATTAAATCCCCAATCCAAACTAAGAAAAACGTTCCTGCTGTAATGGTAATAATTACTGAAGCATATTGAAGTGCACTGAGATTTGACAAAATAGGTGTATTTGCAGATTTCTGAAGTAATGTTAAAAATCCATAAGCCTGCATAGCTCCAAGTGGAATAGTAAGATATTTTGTATAAGCATTTATCTTTCTCTGACCCTCTTCACCTTCTTTTGTAAGAGCTTCTAATTGAGGAACTATCATTGAAAGAAGCTGAATAATAATAGATGCTGTAATATAAGGACCAACTCCAAGCATGGCTATAGAAAAGTTTGTAAGTCCTCCTCCTGAAAATAGGTCCATAAGACCCAATAGTTGATTTGACTGAAATAAATTTCTAAGAGTTACAATATCAAGACCAGGAATTGGAATATGATAAACTATTCTACTTATAAAAAGCATAACCAAAACAAATATAATACTATTTCGTAAGTCTCTTATTTTATATATTTGTTTTATTCTATCTAAAAACATTTTATTTCTTTATTATTGGAACTTTTCTTGCGGGATTGTTTCTCTTTTTCCTTGGAGTTTCAACAACGCTTCCACCAGCTTTAATTATTGCAGCTTTTGCTGTCTTTGAAAAGTGATGAGCCTTTACTGTAAGTTTTTTTGTAAGAGCTCCTTTTGCCAAAATCTTTAGAGGATTCTTAATATCATTTATAAATCCTAACTTTAGAAGATTGTTTACGTTTACTTCTTCACCTGATTTGAAATATTTTTCAAGCACTGAAATATTTACTATATTAAATATGGTAGATTGTCTGTTAAATCCACGGTGCTTTGGAAGCTGAGCAATGTTTTTCTTCATTCCAAGTCTTTTTAAACCAGATACGCCCGCTCTTGCTCTTTGACCTTTCATACCATGACCCGAATAATTACCACGTCCTGAAGCATCTCCACGACCAAGTCTTTGCTTTTTTTGTTTAGCTCCTTTTTGAACTTTTAGATTACTGAGTGTTAACATATATTTAGTAGGTTAGTAAGTTAGTTGGTTAGTTGGTTAGGAAATTCCTGATCTTCTGACCATCTGACTAACTAATAAAATTATTTTATTTTTTATCTTCTTCTTTTATTTCTTCAACCACTTTAGTTTCTTCAACTACTTCTTCTTTTGATTCTTTTAATAAATCTAGTGCTTCAAAAACTGCTCTTACATTATTTACTTTGTTCTTTGAACCATAAATCTTTGCAATCACATCTTTGATTCCTGAAAGTTCCATTAAATCCCTAACTACTCCGCCAGCAATAATACCACGACCCTCTTTTGCGGGTTTAATAAATACTTTTGCTGATTTAAAATTGCCAACAACTTCATGTCTTATAGTGTTTTTGTAAATTTTTACGTTAATCAATCTTTTCTTTGCTTGATTTACAGCTTTATTAATAGCAATTGAAACGTCAGCACCTTTTGCGATACCCCATCCTAATTGCCCCTTAAAATCGCCTATAATAACACAGGCTCTAAACCTAAGTCTTTTTCCTCCAGCCATGACTCTAGTAACTCTTGCAATATCAACAAGCTTCTGCTCAAATTCAGGTTTTTCTCTTGGTACTTGTCTTCTATTTGATCTTTCAAATGTTGCTTTGTTGTTGTCCATATAAATATATTAAAATTTTAATCCTTCTTCTCTTGCGGCATCTGCAAGTGCCTTTACTTTTCCGTGATATTTTTTAAATCCTCTATCAAAAACAACAGTTTCAATTTTCTTTTCTTTTGCTTTTTGTGCAATAAGTTTTCCTAACTCTGTTGCTATTTCAATATTTTTTCCTTTTTTCTTCAACTCTTTATCACTAGCTGAGACAAGCGTAATGCCTTTATTATCATCAATTATTTGAACATAAGAGTGAAGTAAGCTAAAAAATACAGATAATCTAGGTTTTAGACCACCCTTAATAACTGTTCTTACTCTATGAGATCTTCTTAATCTCAAATTATTTTTTATCTTATTTTTATCCATATTATTCAATTAACCTATTAATCAATTATACTATTATGCTTTAACCAGATTTAGCAACCTTACCCACCTTTCTTCTAATTTTTTCATCTTGATATTTAATGCCCTTACCTTTGTATGGCTCTGGTTTTTTGATTGCCCTTATCTCAGCTGCTGTTTGTCCTACTATTTGCTTACAAATTCCAGAGATTGTAATTACATTCTTTTCAACTATTGCACTAATTCTTTCTGGAAGTTTATAGTGAACTTGGTGTGAAAATCCAACATTTAGAAGAAGTTCTCCAGGTTTTGCTTCTGCCTTAAATCCAACTCCATTTATTTCAAGTTTCTTTTCAAAACCACTTACAACGCCTGTTACCATATTAGCGATAAGACTTCTCTGTAGTCCCCATCTTGCCCTTTTTTCACCATCGCAGTCATCATCAATACTCACTATAATCTGTTTTACACCGCCTTCTTCTTTAATTTCTGTTTTTACATTAGGAACTAATAGTTCTTCTAATTTTCCTTTTGGTCCAGAAATCTCAATAGAAAGATCGCTGATTTTTGCATCAACATTTGCTGGTATAACAACTGGTAATTTTCCTATTCTTGACATATATTTAGTTGATCAGTGGGTTAGATGGTTAGTAAATTAGAATTTATACCCTGAATTTCTAACTCTCTAACTTACTGATTTTTATAATTATTATTGTATTTTATTAACCTCATTCAAAGAATTGCTGATTGCTGAGAACTAATAGCTATCTTTACCATATTTCAAATAGAAATTCTCCGCCAACCTTCATTCTCTTTGCCTTTTTATTGGTCATAATTCCGCTGGATGTTGAAATAATAGCAACGCCCATATCACTTAGAATTCTTGGCAATTTTTCACTGGTAACATATATTCTCTGCCCTGGTTTTGAGATTCTCTTAATATGCTCAATTGCTGGAGCCCCTGTTTCGCCGTATTTCAATTCTATTTTAATCACGTCAAACTTTTCCTTAGCTTTTTCAGCAGAATTAAGATAACCCTCTCTTGCTAGAAGTTTTGCAATTTCATATTTGATTTTTGAAAAAGGAATAATGACCTCTTGCTTTTTAACAGCCTGAGCATTTCTTATTCTAGTTAGCATATCAGCTATTGGATCTGTCATCATAATGTTATTTTAATATCAACTTATATTAATTATTTTATTTGTTTTACCAACTACTCTTAGTTACTCCTGGCATTTCACCTTTACTAGCTAATTCTCTAAAACAAATTCTACAAAGCTTAAAATCTCTCATATAAGCTCTTTTTCTTCCACATTTCCAACATCTTCTAACAACCCTTGTTGAGAATTTTGGTTTTCTATTTGATTTTGCTATTTGTCCTTGTGTAGCCATATTATTTTTTGAAACTATTCTTTAATTTTTGTTCGTAGTCTTCATCTATTATAAATGGGAATCCCATATATTTTAACAAGAAATAACATTCTGCTTTTGTCTTTGCCGTTGTTGTAACTGCGAATTCAAGTCCATGAACACGTTCTATATCGTCAGTTTTGATTTCTGGAAAAACAGTATGTTCCTTAAATCCATAAGAAAAATTTCCTTTTGAATCTAGTCTTTTGTCTTTTACGTCAATTCCGTGAAAATCTCTTACTCTAGGAAATGTAACATTAATTAATTTGTCTAAAAAATCATACATTTTTTTGTTTCTAACAGTAACCTTTGCGCCAATTGTCATACCTTCTCTAATTTTGAAAGCTGAAATAGATTTCTTTGCCTTTGTTAAAACTGGCTTTTGACCTGTAATTCTAGATAGTGTATTTTCAGCAATAGCAATATATTCTTTATTTGTTATAGCTCTCCCAAGACCGACATTTAACGTAATTTTCTCAATCTTTGGAACCGATAGAGAATTTTTGTATTTAAAATCTGCCATCATTTTTGGCACAACTTCTTTAATATATTTTTCTTTCATACTTATCATAATTTTATTATGTCCCGCCTTTGGCTTGGACTTATCAATTACTAATCAATAACTTCCTGACACTTTTTGCAAACTCTATATTTTTTTGCCTCTGAGATTTTATAAGAAATTCTTGTGTTTCTTCCACACTTTTTGCAAACAAGAATAGTTTTTGAAACATCAATTGGCCCAAAAAATTCAATTCTTTGCCCTTTTTCATTTTCTCTTCTTGGTTTTAAATTTTTAAATTTCTTATTAACTCCCTCTACAACAACTTTTCTTTCTTTAGCAAAAACTTGAGTAACCTTACCCACCTTACCCTTATCCTTTCCTGTAAGAATTTTTACTTGATCGTTCTTTTTTATTTTAATTGTGTTCATACCAATGTCTATTAATCAATTAACCTATTAATCTATTAGCCTATTATTATAGTACCTCTGGTGCAAGTGAAATTATTTTATTATACCCACCAGCTCTTAGCTCTCTTGCGACTGGTCCAAATATTCTTGTGCCCCTAGGCTCTTTTGCATCTTTATCCATTATTACGACAGCATTATCGTCAAATCTTATATACATTCCACTAGGTCTTCTATATTCCTTGTGTTGTCTTACTATCACAGCTTTTAGAACATCACCTTTTTTAACCATGCTATGTGGTTGTGCTGATTTTACTGCAACTATTATAATATCTCCAACTCCTGCATATCTTCTTTTTGTTCCACCAAGTACTTTAATACACTGAACCTTTTTTGCTCCAGTATTATCTGCGACATTCAACATTGTTTGCATTTGTATCATATGTTTAGTTGGTCAGTGGGTTAGGTGGCTAGCGAGTCAGATATCCTAACTAACTAACTTAATAACTTACTGACTGTCTATATTACTTTATCTTTTTTATTATTGCCCACTTCTTATCTTTTGACATAGGCTTTACTTGTCTGATTATAACCTTGTCTCCTACTTTATATATATTATTTTCATCGTGAGCTTTGTATTTGCGACTAACAACATATCTTTTCTTATATATCTTGTGAACCTTGATAGTATCAACTTTGACAACAGCTGTCTTTGACATCTTTGTACTTACAACAACTCCACTTAATTCTCTATATTGTTTTGTAACTTTATTTTCCATATTATTCAGCTTATAGCTAAGTAGCTAACTTAATTATTTTGTATCTTCTTTTTTGATATTTAAAAGGGTAAGAATTTGAGAAATAGTCTTTTTTACTGACCTCATTTTTCTTACATTTTTTTCTTGTTTTGAATTTATGCTAAATCTTAAAGCTCTAGACTTTTCTCTTTCAGCCTTTAGCATTTTTTGTAAATCCTCTGTTTTGTTTTCTTTTAATTCTTTAAATTCCATATAATTATTCCTTTGAAACAAATGAACATTTTACTGATAATTTATGTGATGCTAATCTAAAAGCCTCTTTTGCTGCCTCTTCTTTGATTCCTTCTATTTCAAATAAGATACTTCCTGGCTTTACAACTGCAACATAATGATCGACCGGCCCCTTACCTTTTCCCATAGGCATTTCTCCACTTTTTGATGTGATTGGCTTATGTGGAAATATTCTAATCCAATATTTTGCACCTCTTTGTAAATGATGAACAATAGCACGTCTAGCTGACTCAATTTGTCTTGCAGTAATCCAACCAGCCTCTTTTGACTTCAACCCAAAACTTCCAAAACTAATTTTATTGTTTTGTGTAGCAACCCCTTTGATTTGGTCGCCCCTATGCCATTTTCTGTGTTTTTCTTTTTTTGGTGCTAACATATATTTAGTGGGTTAGTGGGCTAGTGGGTTGGATGATTAAGAATTTCCTAATCTTCTAACTTTCTAACCGCCTAACTACCTAATTTACTTTTTATCTACTTTATTATAAGGAGCTCTTTTGAACGGTGGTCTACTATCTCTATTATCCTTATATGGATCTCTTGGCAATGGTTTTAAAGCCGACTCCTCTTCTCTGTATAACCATACCTTTATTCCTATAGCTCCATATGTTGTTCTTGCCACTCCTCTTGAATAATCAATATCAGCGCGAAGTGTATGAAGTGGTAATCTGCCCTCTCTTAGCATTTCTCTTCTTGCGATTTCTACTCCATTTAATCTTCCTGACATCATTACTTTTACTCCGCGACATCCTGCCTCTAATGCTTTTTCAATAGCCTTTTTCATTATTTTTCTATATGGCAATCTTTTTTCTGTTTGCTCTATCATATTTTGCAATACAATTTCTGCGCACATTCCTGGCCTTTTTACTTCTTCTATTGAAATTTTCAAGTTTTGCTTTTTATTCTTAAAACACTTTGCAAGTATTTCCTTTTTTAAATCATCGATTCCTGTTCCACCACGACCGATAATAATACCTGGTCTTGCTGATTGAAGTACTAATTCTATTCCATTTCCAGATCTATTTATTTCAACTCTTGCTACAGCAGCATCCCTTAGCTTCACCTTCAAAAATCTTCTGATTGTAACATCTTCTTTTAGATAAAGTGCGTAATTTTTATCGCTAAACCATCTAGACTTCCATGTCTGTAAACTTCCTAGTCTAAAAGATATTGGATTTACTTTTTGTCCCATTTTATTTATCTCCTGCCTTTCTTACAAAGGTTTTTAAATTTGTTTTAACGCTCTTTCTATTTAATTTCGCATCAATCTTATTTGCTCTTAACTTTGGTGCTTTAATATTTTTTTCCTCACCCTTTTCTTCTGAATCAACAACTTTCTTTTCGTCTTTTTTTGTAGATTTTTTAACCGCCTTCTTTATTTTACTTTCATCAGTTGGCTTATATTCATCTAAAATAATAGTAATATGGCTTGTAAACTTTAGAATTCTTCCTGCTCTTCCATGAGCCATCGGCATCCATCTCTTAAGTGCTGGTCCTTGATTTACAAATACTTTTTTTACAAATAAGTTTTCTTTTTCTAGTGAAAAATTATTTGTAGCATTTGATATTGCAGAATTTAAAAGCTTCAAAATATCTATAGCTGATTTTTTGTTTAAGGCCTTTAATTGATTTACTGCGCCTCTTGCACTAATGCCTCTTATAACATCAGTAACTAGTCTTACTTTTCTTGGCGCTACTCTATAATATCTTAATTGTGCTTTTACTTCCATATTTTTTATAAACTAGTGGATCAAGTGGTTAGGCGGTTAGGCACTCCCTAACTAACTAACTTGCTAACCTACTAACCTTTAATTATTTTTTTGCTTTTGCCAATTTACCACCATGGCCCAAGAACTTCTTTGTAGGAGAAAATTCCCCTAGTTTATGTCCAACCATATTCTCTATTACAAACACTGGTAAATGAGTTTTTCCATTGTGTACATAAACAGTATATCCAACCATTTCTGGAGTAATAGTAGACCTTCTTGACCAGGTTTTGATCATTGAATTGTCACCTGGCTTAGAATTAGCTATTCTCTTTAATAGTCTTGCGCATGTAAATGGTAATTTTTTTAAACTTCTTGACATATTTTTTAGTGAGTCAGTGGTTAGGGCGGTTAGTAATTTAGGAAACCCTAACTTTCTAACCTTCTAACTTTCTAACTTAATTATTTTCTCTTAGCACGACGCCTTATAATTCTTTTATTACTATATTTCTTTTTCTTTCTTGTCTTTACGCCAATTGCATGTTTGCCCCATGGTGTCTTTGGATATTTCATACCAATAGGGTGCTTACCTTCTCCACCTCCGTGTGGATGATCACATGGATTCATTACTTTTCCTCTAACACTTGGTCTAATACCACGATGTCTTGATCTCCCTGCTTTTCCCCATCTAATATTTCTAAATTCTGAATTTGATATAGTTCCTATTGTTGCAAAACAATCTTTTGAAACAAGCCTCATCTCTCCAGAAGGAAGTTTAATTTGAGCGTTTCCACCATCAATACCCATAAGTGTTGCACTACCTCCAGCACTACGAACTATTTTTCCACCTTTTTTAGGTTGTAATTCTATGTTGCAAATAGGTGTTCCTGCTGGAATAAGGTGTAATGGAAATCTATTTCCATCTTGTAGTGTTAATTTTGTCTGTGAACTTAAAAGTATCTGGTCTTTTTTTACATTTTCACATGCAAGCACATATCTTCTTTCTCCATCTCTGTAGCAGATAAGAGCAATATAGGCATTTCTATTTGGATCGTATTCAATTTGCTCTACTTTTGCAGGAATATCATATTTATCCATTTTAAAATCAACTATTCTGATATATCTCTTTTCTCCGCCACCTTGATGTCTTACCGTTATTTTACCTTGATTATTTCTGCCACTATTTTTCTTTTTTATAACAGTCAATTTCTTTACCAATTTATTTTTTCTTGGCGCTTCAAAACTAACAGATACTGACGTATGTCTTCTTGCTGATGTTGTTGGTTTATATAATCTTATTGGCATACATGTTTAATTTTAAATTTTGAATTTATAATTTTGAGTAATTCATTCAAAATTCATAATTCATCATTAATAATTTATTTTAGACTCCCTCGTAAACTTCCATACTATCACCACTCTTTAGAGTTATAATAGCTTTTTTCTTATCTTTTGTAGTACCTTGTGACTTACCATATCTTACTTTCTTACCCTTTATATTTATAACATTTACTTCGATTGGCCAAACTCCATAAACATGAAAGATAGCCTTTTTAATTTCATTTTTTGTTGTACTCGTGCTTACTTGAAATAAATATTTGTTTTGCAACTTAAGATGTGCTGCTTTTTCTGAAATAAGTGGTTTCACTAAAACTCTATAAGCGTCCTTTGTATCTGATTTTACAATATTTGCTTTTGCGATGTGTTTTTTTTCTTTTTTACCTGAATTTGCAATTTCTTCAACGGTAAGCTCCTTTGCACTTTCTTTTGGCAAATTATCTTTTTCGTCTGTTGTTTTTTTCTTATTAAATATTCCCATATATTTATTTTAGAAAGTGCTTACTAATCTTATTTACCGCTTCTTTTGTCAAAATTAGATATTCATATTTTAACATTGTATAAACATTCAAACTATCTGCTGGTAAAAATTTAATTATTTTTAAATTCTTTGTTGAATCTTTTAAATTATCGTCTTTAATATCTTTAGAAATCAATATTTTTTTATCATTAAGCTCTAAATTTTTCAAAATCGAAAGAATATTTTTTGTTTTCTTATCAGTCATATCTAAACTTTCAACTATTTTTAATCTTTGATTTTGTAATTTATCAGTTAAAACCATAAATAACGCTTTTGTTTTAACTTTTTGATTTATTTTCTTTTCAAAATTTTGGTCTTTTGAAGGTCCAAATACAACACCTCCACCTTTCCATTGATTTGATCTAATAGATCCTTGTCTTGCACGTCCCGTACCTTTTTGCTTCCATGGTTTTTTACCACCACCACGAACTTCTGAAATTGTTTTTGCATGAGATATGGTGCTTCTTCTATTTGCAAGATAAGCCTCTACAACTTGTTGAATAACAGAAGGTCTAATTTTGATATCAAAAATCTTTGAGTCTAACTCTATCTCCCCTACTTCTTTACCTTCTAAATTGTAAATTTTTTCTTTTATCATATTTTTAGCTATCTAGTTTTTAGTATTTAGTTTTTAGATGTTTGTATTCCTAAACTCTAAACCCTAACAACTAAACTCTATACTTTATTTTTCTTCTTTGATTTCTTCAACCTTAGGTTCTTCTTTAACTTCTTCCGTTTTTATTTCTTCTACTGGTTCAGAATCTTTTGTTTCTTCTATTTTTACTTCTTCTACTTTTTCTGGGGCTGCAACACTTTCTATATTTATATCTTCTGTTTTAATTTCTATTTTTGGCTCTTCTATAGCTATTTCATCTTTTATAATTTCTTCGGGCTTTGTTTCTTCAAATAATTTATAATCATTTTTTCCATAAATATGCAAAAATGCATTTCTTGCTCCGCTTACTGCACCCTTTACGTATAATAAATTCTTCTCTAAATCTATTTTTATAATTACTAAATTATCAGTAGTAACTCTTTCGTTGCCCATGTGTCCAGGCATCCTAAGTCCTTTAAAAACTCTTGCTGGTGCTGTTGCTCCAATACTTCCCGGCATTCTTACCTGATCTTTTGTACCATGAGTTTGTATCGCTCCAGCAAATTTGTGTCTTTTTACAACACCCTGAAATCCTCTTCCCTTAGAAAGAGATGATATTTTTACCTTATCACCTATATTAAAACTATTTAATCCTACTTTGTCACCTACTTTTAAGTCTATATTTAAGCCATCTGTTCTAAATTCTTTGATATTTCTAAAATTTCCTAAACCCTTGAAAAATCCCAAAATTGATTTACCTACTTTTTTCTTAAATCCATACGCTAAAATAAGAGCGGAATATCCGTCCTTTTCTTTGGTTCTAAAACCTATTACAGTACTTGGCTCTACACTAATTTCTGTAACTGGAATAAGTCTTCCATCCTCTTGGAAGATCTGAGTCATTCTAATTTTTGTTCCTAGTATAAAATTCATATCTTTTATAACAAAAAATCGTAACCTTAAATCTTCAAAAACATCAAGATCTAAAGTTGCGATTCTGCCTTAAAATTAATATATTGTGCAGAATTAATAAAATGAAATTTCAATATCTCCTTGCTTAATTTGTCTTATAAGACACTTCCTTTCGGGTTATCTTACTCAATAAATATAGCAATAATTTTTAAATCTTATTCACAAATAGGATATCACATCTTAATTTCAATGTCAACACCATTTGGAAGGTCTAAACTCATAAGAGAATCAATAACCTTTTTGTTTGGCTCTAATATATCAATGAGTCTCTTGTGCACTCTCATTTCATATTGATCTCTTGAATCCTTGTGGACAAAAGTTGATTTTAAAACTGTATATTTTCTTGTATTTGTTGGAAGTGGAATAGGGCCAACAACGCTAGCTCCATTTCTTACAGCGACATCAATAATGGTTTTTGTGGATTGATCTATGAGCATATGATCGTATGCCTTGATCTTTATTCTGATTCTGCTTGTTGCTTTTTCACCACCTTCTTGTACAACGTCTTGAGACTTTACAGCACTAGCTTTACTTGTATTCTTTTTTTCCATATTTGACTAGATTATTAAATAACGATCATCCCCCACCCTGCTCCGCAGAATGGGGGACAAAATAAATCTTATTTTATGATTTTAACAACAGCTCCAGCTCCAACTGTTTTACCACCTTCTCTAATAGCAAATCTTTGTTTTTCTTCTAGTGCAACTGGTGTGATAAGTTTAACCTTTAGGTTTACTGTATCTCCTGGCATAACCATTTCTGTGCCTTCTGGTAATTCAATATCACCTGTAACATCACATGTTCTGATATAAAATTGTGGCTTATATCCTTTGAAAAATGGTGTGTGTCTTCCACCTTCATCTTTAGATAAGATGTAAATTTGAGCTTCGAATTCTGAATGAGGAGTAACAGATCCTGTCTTTGCTAAGACTTGTCCTCTTTCAACATCATCTTTCTTTGTTCCTCTAAGAAGTAATCCAGCATTATCACCTGCTTGTCCTTGATCTAATGATTTATTAAACATCTCAATTCCAGTTACTACAGTCTTTGTAGTATCTTTCATTCCGATAATTTCAACTTCTTCATTGATTTTAATAATTCCTCTTTCAATTCTTCCTGTAACTACAGTTCCTCTTCCTTCGATTGAGAAAACGTCTTCAATAGGCATTAAGAATGGCTTGTCTAAATCTCTTACTGGATTTGGAACATATTCGTCTAATGCTTTCATAAGATCTAAAATAGGCTTTGAAGCATCTCCGCTTGGATCTTCTAATGCCTTAAGAGCTGAACCTCTTATGATTGGAGTTGTATCTCCAGGGAATTCATATTTTTTGAGTAAATCTCTAATATCTTCTTCTACAAGGTCAATAAGTTCTGGATCACTTACTTGATCAACTTTATTCAAAAATACCAAGATATAAGGAACGCCTACTTGTTTTGCTAAAAGAATATGTTCTCTTGTCTGAGGCATAGCACCGTCAGTAGCTGATACAACTAAAATTGCACCATCCATTTGAGCAGCACCTGTAATCATGTTTTTTACATAATCAGCATGTCCTGGACAATCTACGTGAGCATAATGTCTTGCTTCTGTTTCATATTCAACGTGAGCAGTAGCAATTGTAATTCCTCTTTCTTTTTCTTCTGGAGCATTATCAATTTGATCTACTGATTTGTTTTGAGCGATTCCGCCATGAGCTGCTAATACTTGTAAAATAGCAGCGGTAAGAGTTGTTTTTCCATGGTCAACGTGTCCAATAGTACCTACGTTTACATGGGGTTTGTTTCTATTAAAATTTTCTGCCATATTTTTTTTCCTTTTATTAAGTTGCTTTTAAAGCAAGTTTTAAATTAATGTGTATTTATTCTATCAAAAATATTATAAAAATGCAAATTATATACTCACTTCTATTCTATAATAGAACTTCTAACTCTTGAAGCATAATCATCTGTAATCTTAGTATTGCTAAATTGATTATCTAAAACATCCTTTTTTTCAGAAATAGCTAATTTGTCGTACTTTTCTAACGTGCTTATAACAAGCATTGGCTTACCGTCTCTTGCAAGAAACACTTCTTTGCCACCATCTACTATTTGGAATATTTTATCTAAATCAAACATAGTTTTCTAATTGAGTCATATGCACGCCATAGTGACATACTGTGGACTCAATGATTATTTTAACAATATTTAAGACTACTATATATCAAGAATAAAATCAAGCTTATTTTCTTGTTCCTTCTATAATTTCTTGTGCTACTTTTGAAGGGACTTCTTGATAATGGCTAAATTCCATTGAATAAGCTGCACGACCCTGAGTCATACCGCGAAGCGTTGTTGCGTAGCCAAATAATTCTGACAATGGAACCTTTGAATCAATAACCTTAATATTGCCCTTATCAACCATTTCATCGATTTGTCCTCTTTTGGAGTTTAGATCTCCAATAACATCTCCCATGTAATTTTCTGGAGTTGTTACCTGAACCTTCATAATAGGCTCCAATATAACTGGTTTTGCATTTCTAAAAGCTTCTTTAAATGCCATTTTACCAGCGATTTTAAATGAAGCCTCAGATGAATCAACATCATGATAAGATCCATCATAAACAGTTGCTTTTACATCAATGATTGGATAATGTGCTAAAACACCCTCATCAATAGCCTCTTTAATACCTTTTTCAATAGCCGGAATATATTCTCTTGGAATAGCACCACCTTTAACTTGATCTATAAATTCAAATCCTTTTGCCTTATCTTCTTGTGGTTCTATCTTTATCCAACAATGTCCATATTGACCACGACCACCAGATTGTTTTACATATTTTCCTTCTGCTTGAGCCATTGCTTTTATAGTTTCTTTGTAAGCTACTTGAGGTCTTCCAGTATTTACCTCTACCTTGAATTCTCTTCTCATTCTTTCAACAAGCACCTCTAAGTGAAGCTCTCCCATTCCAGCAATAATTGTTTGCTGTGTTTCTTCGTCTGTTCTGATTTTGAATGTTGGATCTTCTTCTCCAAGTTTTGAAAGAGCAATACCCATTTTTTCTTGATCTTGCTTTGTCTTTGGCTCAACAGACATATGAATAACTGGTTCTGGAAATGTAATTGATTCAAGCAATATATTATCATCCTCAGAACACAATGTATTTCCTGTTTTAGTATCTTTTAAACCGATAACACCAGCAATTTCACCAGCATAGATTTCATCAACATCTTCACGTGAATTAGCGTGTAATCTTACGATTCTTCCAATTCTTTCTTTTGTATCTGTTGAAGAATTATAAACATAAGAACCTGATTTAAGTGTTCCTGAATAAACTCTTACAAAAATAAGTCTTCCAACAAATGGATCTACTGCTATTTTGAATGCAAGTGCTGTAAGCTTCTCGTTGTCATCAGTACGTCTTGCAATTTCTTCTCCAGTATCTTTGTCTGTTGCTTTTATCGGAGGAATATCGAGTGGAGATGGTAAATAATCAACAACACAATCAAGCATTTTTTGAACACCCTTATTCTTAAGCGCGCTTCCTGCAAGAACAGGAACAATTTTATTATCAATAACAGCACGCCTTAAAACTCTTTTCAAATCTTCTAGCGCAATAGTTTCTCCCGCTAAGTATTTTTCCATTAATACTTCATCATTTTCAACTATTGCTTCTAATAATTCACCTCTATATTTAGCGCACAATTCTTTCATATCTTCTGGAATTTCTTTTATTTCAATAGTATCTCCTCTATCACCCTCGTAGTAATATGCTTTTTCTTCTAATAAATCTATAATCCCTACAAATGTTTCTGCAGCTCCAATTGGCAATTGAATAGGAAACGCTCTCTTTGTAAGTCTGTCATGAATAGAGTCGAGATCAAAAAAGAAATTAGCTCCCATTCTATCCATTTTATTTATAAATGCTAGTCTTGGAACAAAATAATCTTCAGCATATCTCCAATTTGTTTCAGATTGTGGCTCTACTCCAGCAACACCATCAAAAACAATAACAGCACCATCAAGCACTCTCAAAGATCTTTTTACTTCTGCTGTAAAGTCTACGTGCCCCGGAGTGTCAATAAGATTTATTCTATAATCATGCCAAAAACAAGTTGTTGCGGCTGATGTGATTGTGATTCCTCTTTCTTTTTCTTGTTCCATCCAATCCATCTCAGCTTCACCGTTATGAACTTCCCCGATTTTATGTTTTTTACCAGTATAATATAGAACGCGCTCACTTACTGTAGTTTTTCCAGCATCAATGTGAGCTATAATTCCTATATTTCTTGTTTGTTCTAATGGAAATTGTCTTGGCATAATAATTTAGTATTTAGTTGTTAGTATTTAGTATTTAGTATTTATTTAAGTTATAAAATAAAAAGGCGAAAGTGGAAAGGCGCAAGTTTTAAAATTGCCGTTCACTTCGCCTATTAAAACGTAATAAAAACTACGTAAACCAATGGCTTTCGTAGTTTTTAAAAATTAACCGAAATGTGCAAAAGCTTTGTTTGCTTCAGCCATTTTATGAATATTCATTTTCTTCTTTATTGCATCACCTTCATTATTGTTTGCTAGAATTATTTCATCTGCCAATTTTTCTGCCATTCTCTTGCCTTTTTTAGCACGACTAGCATCTATTAACCATCTAAATGTAAGCATGTTTTTTCTTTCCTGTGAAACAACTACTGGGACTTGATAGTTTGCACCACCAACTCTTCTTCCCCTTACCTCTACTGATGGTTGAATATTTTTCATTGCCTGAGTAAACATAAATAGTCCGTCTTGCTTTGTTTTTTCTGAAACTATATCAATGGCATCATAAACAATATTTTCTGCAACTGATTTCTTTCCATCTTTCATTATATAATTAATGAGTTTTGCAATAGTAACATTAGCAAATTTTTTATCTGCTGCAATTTTTCTTTTTGGTGCTTTTTTTCCTCTCATGCTATTTTAGGTTTAAAGTTTAAAGTTTTAAGTCAAATACATCTATTTTTGAAATTTGACATTAGAAATTGGAAATTAATTATGCTTTCTTAGCTTTTGGTCTTTTTGCTCCATAAATAGATCTTCCTTGAGCTCTATTCTGAACTCCTTGAGTATCATAAACGCCTCTTACTATATGATAAGAAACTCCTGATAAATCCTTTACTCTTCCACCACGAAGCAAAACAATTGAATGCTCTTGCAAATTATGACCCATACCCGGAATATATGCTGTTACTTCTGATCCATTTGAAAGTCTTACTCTAGCTATTTTTCTAAGAGCTGAATTAGGTTTTTTTGGTGTTACGGTAGTTACTTTAACGCAAACCCCTCTTTTAAAGGGAGATCCTACTTTGCTTGTTTTTTTTGTTCTTCTTAAAGAATTTGAAGTAACCTTAAGTCCCATCATTTTTGACTTTACTCTTGCATTCTTTCTTGGGTGTTTTGTTAGCTGATTGATTGTTGGCATTTATTTATTTGTCTCTATATTATAGATGAGACTAATTAAAAATATTATTAAATTATAAACCTTTGTTATAACACTAAAAAAGGTTATCACAAGTCCTGCGATTAGTCAATATTTTATCACAAATAGAAAAAATTGCAAGTGCCCAGACTACCCAAATATAAGTTTGTTTGTAATAT
>JAEHGL010000017.1 GCA_019248485.1 Candidatus Komeilibacteria bacterium S5_K13
GTACTTGATTTGGAAAGAAATAACAAAAAAAGAAACAAATGATATGTTTCTTGATAAATAGTTTTTGAATGAAGGTGTTCGGATTGAGACCGGACCGTAGGATTTACTTTTATGCGTAGACCTTACTATTTTTTGAAAAATTTGTCAATACAAAAAACCGCCCAATAAAGAGCGGCTTTTTATAAAAAATCTATAAATATTATTCACAACTAGCATCTGTAGACGCATTTGTTGTTCCGCTACCAAATCCAGGGGCTGGAGATGCGCTTGATAATTCTGTAGAACATTCTTCTGGAGCATTATTAAAAGCAGTACAGATAGTTGCTAGTAAACTCTTTGAATCTCTACCAGATTCAACTTGAGCACCATTTATAACAAGGGTTGGGGATCCCTGAACACCATATTTGGTATTTTCATCCTTATGAATATTAAATGTTGGGTAATCCCCCATCCAAGTACTTTTATCATTAAAATTCTTTGTAATAGAGAATTCTGCGTCTGACTTAGAAATACATGACTCCACAGATTTAATGTTAGCTGTCTTACTACATGCATCTGAATCACCTGAATTCAAGAAGCATTTAAGATATGCAAAATATTTAGCTGACTGTTCTTTTGCGATACAATATTGTTTTAATTGCTCTTTTAGCTCCACTTCTCCGTGCATTGCATAATCACAAAATTTAATCTTGAAATCAATTTTGTCTTTAAGCGTTTCAGCTACTGGAATAATGCCTTTTTCAATTTGAGTTCCATAAGGACAATGACTCATAACAAAAACTTCTACAACCGGCTTATCACTCTTTGGTGCGTTTGCAACTGGTACTTGAGTTTCTTCAGTATCACCACCTGCAGCCTCTGCTTCAATTTTTGCTAGGTCCATTACTTGAGGAAAAAATTTACTACCATCTTTTGTCATATAAGCATCTATTGTTTGACCATTGGGTAGTGAAACTGACATTTTATATAAACCATTTTCTAGCACAAAATCTTTTACTTCTGCAGTCTCTCCATTGCTCATCAAATTTTTGTTTATAAATTCAGTAATTCTTGTCTTAGCCTGTTCTTGGTTTAGAGTTTTTGCTTTTTTGAGATTAATAGAACATCCCGACACAACTACTGCAAAAACCAAAAACAATGCAATAAATAAAACTTTCTTTTTCATATTTTTTTTATTTACTCCTTTAAAGTTTAAAGCTTAATTAATTATTAATATAATCGCTATATAATATTACACCAAAAATAAAAAACTGGCAAAACCAGTTTAAAATAATCATATTATCAACTATAGGGCATCTTTCCAATCCGAAACCAACAAATTATCGGCCAAATGTCTATCTGCCATTATCTCATATACGACTAGCTCCATTTTAGTTCCCCTTGACCCCTTTACAAGAATAAGATCATCGTCTTTAATAATTGATTTTAGATGATTAATAAGCTTATTTTTATCTTCAAAATGAATTAGCGAATTTTTATCAAAACCATTTAAAATAGCCGACTCACTTATGTGCATTGCAAGGTCTCCAGTTGTAAACAGATAATCTATTTTGCTAATACTATTTTCTGCAATGAATTTACCAATCTCCCTATGATCTTCAATGCTTGACTCTCCTAATTCAAGCATATCACTTAGAACAACTATTGACCTACCTTTTATAATTTCTTTTTCTTTTATTTCAAATAATAAATTAATCGCCATCTTCACTGCCTGCGGAGAAGAATTATAAGTATCATCAATTATATTTGCATTATTTATTGCTTTCAACAAATTCGTTCTTCCGCGAGGAGAAAAATACTTATTTGCTAATATTGATATTTCTACCAAATTCATTCCATGTATTAATGCCACACAAGCACCTGCCAAAAAAGCATATACTTGAGTTTTCCCAAGAGCACGTGGTAAAAATATTGGTATAATATTGCCCTTATATCTAATTTTAAAATTTGTTCCAACAAAATGCTCTTTTCTAATAATTTGTAAATCTGTTGCCCAAACATCTGCCTCAACATCTATTCCATAAGTCATTACATTACAATTGCAGATATTTGATTTATATTTTTTTAACATTTCATCATCAATATTTAAAACAGCCCAACCATCACTTGGAATATTTTTAAATATTTTCGTTTTTTCTTTTAAAATGTTGTCTAAATTCTTAAAAAACTCCAAATGCACTGGGGCTATTTTTGTAAGCACGCCAATACTCACATTTATAAAGTCTACTAAATATTCAATATCTCCTACATGGTCAGCACCCATTTCAACTACTATTTTTTTTGGATAATTTTTGTTCGTTATTAAAATCAATAAACTTGATTTAATAAAAACGTTTATCCAACCTAAAATAGATTTTTTTGGAGATTTATCAATTCCTAAAATGGTAAAAGGAACACCAATTTGATTATTAAAATTTCCTTTTGTTTGCCAAATCTTATATTTACTTGCCATCATTTGAGATATAGCCTCTTTTGCAGAGGTTTTGCCAAGAGATCCAGTAATAGCAATAATTTCTGGCTTATACTTTTGAAGCACTTTTTTACTAAAAAATCTTAAAATTTGTGTTATGATATTTTCCATTATTTTTCTGGTTGTAATTTATAATAATCAAATAAAAATTCAGATATCTTTACAAATAGTCTTCCCGCGGTAGACTCGGCCCACTCTCTTTGAGGTGATTCAAACTTTGTCAGAATTACAAATTTAGGATTTCTAGATGGTCCAAAACCAATAAAAGTTTGATTAGTTTTACCTTCTACATAACCCTTCAATCCATAATCAGTTGCTTGAGCTGTTCCCGTTTTTCCACCAACATAATAACGTTTTGACTGAGCTGATTTCGTGTGACCATTTTCAATGACCGATATAAGCATGGCACTTATTTCTTTTGAGGTCTTTTCAGAAATAACACGGCTCACAACTTGTGGGGCCATATCAATACTTTTTCCATCTGGATTAACAATCTTTTTGACTATTCTAGGTTTATACAAATAACCCCCATTTGTCAAGCTAGAATAAGCCATTACTAACTGTATTGGCGTTGCTGTAATACCCTGACCAAAAGAAGCTGTTGTTAAATATATCTTACCTTTTTTATTGAGATTTCTTAAATCCCCTTTTGACTCTGTTTTAAGTTCAATACCTGTTTCTTTTGAAAAACCAAACTTTTTTGAATAATCTAAAAATCTTTCTCTTCCGACCTTTTCAGCAACAAAAGCAGCTCCTGTGTTTAATGATTTTTCTAAAACATTCACCATTGTTTGAACTCCATTTGATTTATAATCAGAGTTTTGAATTGTATACCCATCTACGAGAAGCTTACCCGTATCTGTGTAGGTAGTGCTTGGCTCAACAAGGCCTAAATCAAGACCCATTGCCATCGTGATTGGTTTATATACAGATCCTGGTTCATATGCTGTAAAAATAGCATTATTATTATAAACATTTGCATCTTTTACATCAAAAAAATGATTTGGATCATATGACGGATAATTACATATTGCCAAAATATCACCATTTTGAGGATCTACAACGATTGCAGAGCCACTTTTTGCACCATATTCTTCTACACCCACTTTAAGTTCAGCACAAACAAAACTTTCTATTGCCTGATCTATTGTAAGGTATAAATCTGATCCATTTATAACTTGCTTTATATCTCTATCTCCTATTGTTATAAGATTTCCATAAGCATCTTTTTCATAATTCATTTCTGCTTCAACGCCCCTTAAAACATCGTCCCAGTATCCTTCTAGTCCATAATTTCCCATTGATGTATTATCTTTATAACTCACAAAACCAAGAATTTGACTGGCCAAATCATTTTCTGGATAATATCTAAAGTTTTCTTTTACAAAATTAAGACCCTCAATATTTAAATTTTTTATTTTTTGAGCATCTTCTTCTGAGATTTTATTTTTAATAGGTTCATATAAATCATTTGGCTTCGATAATCTATTAAAAATAACATCTTTGTCCAAACTCAAAATATTAGCCAAATCTTGACTTACTTTTTCTGGATCTATAATATCACGTGGCACAGCATAAAGCTGATAATAAATCTTACTAGTTGCAATTGGATATTTTTGATCCTCGCTATTCATAGAAAAATATATGTCCCCTCTTTTTGCGCTTTCTATTGCCTTTATATGATATTGATTTTGAGCTTTTACAACATACTCATCTCGATTTATAACTTGTAAAAAAAATAGTCTAGATATTATAAAAAAAATAAAAACCGACATAAAAAGAAAAACCAAATAAGGTCTGTCCATCTTCTTTTTGTTGTGTCTACCTAACATATTTGGTTGTCATTTATCTTACAGCAACTGCTTCGTCTTTTTTTGTTATAAAATAATTAATATCTTTATCGCTTATCATGCCAAGATCTTCTGCTGAAATTTTTTGTATTCTCTGAATAGACTGAAGTTGGGCTGAAACAATATTTAATTCTTTATTATCATTTCTTAAATCTGTTAATTTAGAACTCAAACTTCTAATTACAAATCCCTCTGTTGATGCTTGCGTAGAAGATATCAAATTAATAAATAAAGAAATAAATATTACAAATACTAAGCAAACATTACTTATAACAATAAACCTTTTATTAAAGTAGGGCATTCTTTTTATTTTTGTTTTCATATTATTTAATATTTTTGCCAAATGACATGGGGATAAGAATAAAGCTTGTTTTTAGGACTTCCTTTTCCCCTTTCCCCAGATCATTTAACTTTTGTTTTATATATTTAATCAGCAAAGAACTAAATTTTTTCTACTATCCTCATTTTTGCACTTTCTGATGCAGGATTTACATCTATCTCTTCTTTGGTCGGAATAATAATACTTTTGTTTATGATTTTTATACTTGCCTTATGATTACAACGACATTCTGGAAGCTCTAGCGGGCATATACAATCTCTTGTCTCAGTTCTAAAATAATTTTTTATAATTCTATCTTCTAGCGAATGATAACTAATTACTACAAATCTTCCGCCTGGCTCTAGAACCTTAATCGCATCTGGCAAAAAGTTTTCTATATTTTCAAACTCACGATTGACATAAATTCTTAGAGCTTGAAATACTTTTGTAGCTGGATTAGTTCTAGAATGTTTTTTATAAAATCTTCTATAAATTCTTGTGATAATTTCTGACAACTCTAGCCCCGTCTTTATTTCTTTAACTTTTCTTGTATTAATTATTTCCCTTGTAATTTGTTTTGCTAGTTTTTCTTCTCCAAAATCATTAAATATTTTAATAAGGTCTTCTTCTTTATAACTATTAATAACATACTTTGCGTCAGGACTGGTCTGATCTTTATTGTATTTCATATCAAGACCAGATTCATCTAGAAAAGAAAATCCTCTACTCTTATCTTGCAATTGATACAATGAGAGGCCAAGGTCAAGTAATATTGCGTTAATTCCAAAATCAAATTGTGATTCATATTTTTTTAGATTTTGATAATTATCATTAATATAAATTACCCTATTTCCAAACTTTTCTAATCTCTTTTTTGCAATTTCTATAGCAGAGCTATCTAAATCAAATCCTATTATTCTTCCATTTGGTGCGATCTTCTCTAATATCACTTCGCTATGTCCACCACCTCCCAAGGTTGCATCAATAACATTTTGATTAGATTTTAAATTCAATCCTTCAATTACTTCATTTAATAATGCGGGTATATGTGGTTTCATAAAGACAATTTTTAATTATATATTTTGAATTTTGAATAAATTAAGAATTAATTAATTTTGAAATTTATTCATCATTCATCATTCATAATACATAATTAAATTCCAAGATCACCTAATTCATTTGCTATTTCAATTGATTTATTTTCAACATCTGTTTTATAAATATTCCACAAATTTTCGTCCCAAATTTCTAATCTATTAAATACTCCCGCAACAATTGCTTTTTTATTTAATTTGGAATAGACCCTTAAATATTCTGGTAAAATAATTCTTCCTTGAGTATCGAGGCGAACATCCATTGCACCAGCAAGCATAAGTCTTGCAAAAGCACGAGATTTTGATTGGGAAATTGGCAACTTAGATAATTTCTCGGCCAACTCATTCCAAGATTTTTTTGTAAAAATAAAAAGGCAGTTGTCTAATCCTCGAGTTACAACTGCGCCAGCCTTAAATTCAGATCTAAACTTGATTGGAAGCGCTAATCTTCCTTTTTCATCTATTATATGATTGTATTCTCCTATAAACATGGGATTAGAAAGTCAGAAAGTTAGTAGGGTTAGTCGGGCCATTCGACCCGATTAGAGAGGTTGGTAATTTTGAAGTAATTAAAATCTAAAATAGTTATCCCCAACATTCTCCACTTCTCACCACCTTACTTATATTATACACCACTAGAACTCCTCTTTCAACACTTTAAACTGTGGATAAATAATAAACCCTCAGGGTCAAATTTAAACAACAAAAAAGGAGCGTTTGTACGCTCCAAGTTATATTTTTATACTCTACAGAATTTCATTGAATTAGTTTCTAAAACATCCATTACCCAAGCAGATTGATCGCTCGATAGTTTGCAAAATATTTTTCCGCAAACAAAGCATGAAATCGTGATAACTTTTTCCTTTAAACTAGAATCGCGAAATTTATAAAACAATAAACGATAGTCTTCTTCAGTCAATTTAAATCTTTGCTGATTGGAGCGAGTAACAATCTCCGCCTCTTTAATTGTAATATCGCTAGGCATAAGATGTAAAGCGCACTTACTGATATCCGTTTTACAACAAGAACACCTAAAGCTTTCTGGGTATTTCTGATCATTGTTTAACATTTTTCCTCCCTATTTTTATATAGAAAAATTATAGCAGATTATTACTCATCGTCAACTATTATCCAATCCATCATTAAGTCTGCTATTGCTATTATTTTATATTTATTGTAATATAAAATGTTCATAATAAAATCAATTTAGGAGGAATAATGAAAAACATAATGTTTGCTGTGTTGATATTGTTTAGTTTTTTTGCTATGTCATGCACAAAAAATAATATAACAGATATCAACCAGGATACCAATGCACAAAAAATACTTGGCATAAACTTTGATAGAAAATATTTTGATCCTTTCTATCAAAATGAATCCCTACCAAACATATTGGCAAGAATAGATTCCTTAGCTAATTGTGGAGTAGAGCAAGTGACCTTTTATAAGGTATACTATGCTGACGGGATAAGCTCATTGAATTTATATGAGGAATTTCCAACAGAAAACCCTGGTTGGAGTAATTACTCCTACACTGAACTTGCGCAAATGGTAGTGTATGCAAAAAATCATGGAATGACAGTCCAATACGCCGTTGAAATTTGCCCCATTGGACGTGGTGGTAGTGGTTGGCACAATGGTTATGGTGAAATTTGGCGCGGATACTATAATCCATCAAACACAGGATATTTTTTTAATAACTTCTGGAACAAGGTAAAAATTGATGCTCAATTTTGCGAAATACAAGGCGTTGATATTATCAATATTGGTCAAGAAAATGTATTACTTACAACCTCAGATAAGGATACTTACTGGCACACACTTGTCGACTCTATTAGAACCAAATATAGTGGCTTAATCAGCTATTATTTCAATGGTGGCTTATACAATAGAGTATCTCATCAGTTTCCCAATTGCGAATTTGATCAAGTGAGTAGTTCTTTTTGCTCCAACTTCGATATCTTGGGTATTACAATGTACCCAAATTTGTCGGACGAAGCAGTGCCCAGTCTCGATTCTTTGAAAAATGAACTTGTTCCAATATTTAACTATTTGGAACAAATTCACAATCAAACGGGAAAGTCAATTATAATTGGCGAAACTTCATGTCCTAGTGTAAAATACCCACTAACGCAAGACTATGTCTCTTGGGCATGGAATGCCAATATGCTAATGAGTAAGATAACTAATTATCAGGGTCAGGCAAATTATGCTAAGGCCTTGATGGAATTATCTGCCAACAAAGATTGGCTCATAGGAATATTCTGGCATAACAGTTACTATAACTCTGAAAATGCCAACAATGTTATTTTGCTGGAAAAAGGCCCGTCGCCATTTGGCCCAGATCTTGTAATAAAACCAATGCTAAAATAATCTATACTCCTACCGGGTCGAATGACCCGGTTTTTCTTTTTCCAATTAAATGCTATTATTATTTCCATGAGAATAAACAAATTTTTAGCACAATGTAATCTTGGCTCACGCCGAAAAGTAGAAGAGCTTATAAAAAATGGCGAAATTGTTGTAAATGGAAAAGTTTGCCAAGATTTAGGCACTCAAATAAATGACGGCGATTATGTAAAATACAACGGAAAAATACTAAGAAATAATACTTCAAATATTTATATAGCACTTAATAAACCAAAAAACTACATAGTAAGTCGTAGTGATGAATTCGGTAGAAAAACAATATATGAATTATTGCCCGAAAAACTTCACAACCTTAAATATATTGGCAGACTTGATTATGATTCAGAAGGACTTCTTGTTCTTACAAATGATGGAGATTTTGCAAATGAACTAACACATCCGAAATATAAACTAGCAAAAACATATGAAGTTTTTGTGGAAGGAATAATTAATAGAGATAAAATAAAAGCCCTTGAAAAAGGAATTGTTATTGAACGAAAGAAAACGCTCCCAGCCATTGTGAAAATCATAAAACAAAACAAAAACAACGCTCTGTTAAGTATTACCATCTATGAGGGCAGAAAAAGACAAATAAGATTAATGCTTCAAGCTGTTGAATGTGAAGTAAAAAGTCTTATAAGAGTAAAAATTGGAAATCTAGACTTAGGCGATATAAAATTAGGTAAATACAAAATAATACAAAAAAAAGATATTTTATAAGTAACTAATATTGATAATATTTTGACTGCAAGTTATATTATTCATGAATAAAATAGGAGGAAAAATGAAAACTGATGCAACATCGCATCACGTAGCACTAAAGCCCAATGGAAAAAAAGATTTGGCTTATTTCCATGCAACCTTTAAAGATGTTGGCCTTAAAGATTTATTTGAAAAGGCCTTCAAAGGAAAATTTTCCGGTGAAGAATTTATTTCTGGAATAAAGTTTTATACTATAACAATTTCTTGGGACAAAAGAGACCTATTTATAAGCTTTGTTGATGGGTTTAAAGAAGAACACGGTGCAAAATCAATAAAAATCAAAAGACCGGAACATTTCGTTTGCTTTGGCCTAAGTATCACATCTACATCCAACAAGAGTTTTAGAACGAGCTTTGACAAAGAATTTCCATATGATAAGCTCTCCATCAATGACGTTGCCACTATAGCAGAAAAGAGGGCAAAAGCCTTTGAAGAATTTTTGAAAAGATTCAACAGCGCAAGAACTTAAAACAAAGGAGAACGAATGGATGAAATCACAATTGAAAGATTCTGTCGTTGCACAAAGTTTATCCTAAATATTCCGCCTGAAAAAAGATCCGAATTTGAAAAAAAATTCAAAGATCAATTTCCAGATGAAAAACTAAGCGCAGATGACATTGTCTATATTTGTATTAAAGATGAAGAAAACTTCAAAACCTTCATTAAAGAATTTAATAAACTACAATAAAAGGTGGAATAATCCACCTTTTTGTTTTTAATCTAACGTCGGACGTTAGCAACGTCGGACGTTGACCTTCCAGCCACAAATCCCGTTGAAAATGCTGCTTGAAGATTATATCCTCCAGTTTCACCATCAATATCTATTACCTCTCCCGCAAAATAAAGATTTGGAATTATTTTTGATTCCATTGTTTTCGGATTAATACTTTTAATATCAACCCCACCTGAAGTAACAATTGAGTGATAAAAATTCCCCAAATCTGTAATGTGTAATTCAAAATGTTTTAGCAAGTTGCATAATCTGTTGATCTCCTCTTTGCTTAGATGTTTTATCTTTTTATCTTCATCAATACAAAGTAAATCTATAAATAAATCTGCCAATCTAATTGGAAGTAATAATCTAAGCAAATTCTTAAAAATAATGTTTTTATCTAACATTTCTCGTCTTATACGATTATTTAATTGCTCCAGAGACAATGCTGGCTTTAAATCAACAGAAAGAGTCAAGTCTTTGGGATTTTCTCTACAAATATATTTGCTTATTTCAAAAATGATAGGTCCTGATACGCCTTTATCCGTAAATAGCATTTCACCAAATCTTTTTATAATAATTTTATTATTCTTCAAAATACCTGCCTCTACATTTTTTAGTGACAATCCCTCTAAACTTTTTACAAAAACCTCTTTTAGACCAAGCGGAACAAGAGATGGCTTTAACTCTACAATTTTATGTTCTAATTTTTGGATAATTTTAAATATCTCCCCCGTTGAACCAGTTCCTGGATAAGATTTTCCTCCACACGTTATTATTACTTTATCAGCTAAAAATTCACTATTTTTAAATACCAATTTAAATTTATCGTCAACTAGTTTAATGTCTTTTAATTCATGATTTAAATTAATTTTTACATTATTATCCTTTAACTTTTTTATCAAAGCATCTGTGACTTCATTTGCATCATTACTTTCTGGGAAAACTCTTCCTCCTCGCTCAGTAACAAATCTAACTCCCAAATTTTCAAAAAAAACCAATAAATCATTATTAAAAAATCTGCTAAAAGAACTGAATAAAAATTTTCCATTTTTACCATATCGTTCAATAAATTTATGAACATCACTCTCTGCATTTGTAATATTACATCTTCCTGAGCCCGTGATAAGCAATTTCTTGCCCAAAGAATCATTTTTTTCAAACAAATAGACTTCATTTTCTGGATTTTCTGAAGCAATAATAGAAGCCACCATTCCTGCGGGACCACCACCAATCACTGCTATCTTTTTTTTATTCATAATAAATGCTCTTTCTTTTCTTCTTTTGATATTTAAAATTACAAAATTTGCTAAATTCCAAATAACAAATAACAAATTACAAATAAATAACAAAACTCAAAAAAATCAACTTGACATTTATACTTTTAAATTTGATCTTGATTTGAAATTGGAAATTGGTTATTTGACATTGGGTTTGGTTATATTCGCTTCTTTATAATAAAATGGCTTTATGAATTCTTCTTTTGAAGATTGCTTCAAAAGCTCTAAATAGTCCTCTTTTTTCTCTGGGGTAAAACTGTCGACTCCAATAACTGGGATTTTGAGAGAATATGACAATGTATTTGCCAACACAACACCGACTCTAACAGAGGTAAAAGATCCAGGCCCACGATTTACAACAATTTTTGAAATATTGTTTAATTTTATTCTTTTAGATTTTAAAAATTTATTTAATAAAAATATCATATTTTCAGATTGTTTATTTCCTACGTTCTTAATAGATAAAATCGGGTTATTCAACCCGATACTTTTATTATCTATGAGAGCGAATTTGATGAAGTCTCTTTCTGTTGTATTAATATATAAAATCATAATTAAATATCTATACTAAGCTTATCTATAACAACTATTTTTTTATTTTTCAAAATATTATACAAAAACTTGTCTGTCATATTCTTTCTATATTCAAACTCTGACTTAGTCATAATGGTATAATTTAACTCTATCATAAACTCATCAGACATATCACTTATTATTTTCTCTATTTTTTCCTTTGATATACTACCAACAATAAGCACATCGGTAAGTGTTTCATCTTTTGAGTCTATAAAATATCCTGTTAAAGCTAAATATTTGATACCTGTGAGCTTCTTAAACTTGTCTATATAACTTTTTTCGATAAGAAAACGGGATTTGATTATTAACTCTTTAAGCTCGTTAATTAATATAAACTTTGGATTAAGAAAATAATACTTCTTATTATCTACAAGTTCTGATTTAATAAGTCCAATTTTTTGCAGATTATCTAATTCAACCCTTACTGAATTAATCCTTTCATTAATAAACCTTGTAATTTCTCTAACAAAAAATCTTCCGTTTGATTTTGTAAAAAATAAACGCAATATTTTTGTTCTTGTTCTTGATCCAAATAATTGTTCTAGCATATTTTTATTGTTTATATCAAAATGTAGTTCCCAAATTCTTGTATTTATAGTATAATATTTTTAGTTAACAGACAAGTGTATTTTTTAATTATGAAGTACATACTCAAAACCAATAAGTTACTTATAAACCCCGTTCAAGGGCCTAGTCATGCCTTTATTTATACAGGCTCTCCAAACAAAGGACAAAAAGACAAAGGAAAACTTATTATAATACTAGATTTTCCAGAAGAAACCGACAACATAAAAGAGCTTGGAAATCTTTTGGTACAAAAAATTCATAAGCTTTATTATGAATCATCTCTAATTGATCAAGAAACAATACTAGAATACATACTAGAAGAAACAAATGAAAACCTACCTCTTCTTACAAAAATAGACAATTCTTGGCTCAAAAAATTTAGCGCTATCATAGCTATAATATACAAACAAGAAACTTATTTTTCTCCAGTTGGCAATGTATCTGCATGGGTTGCAAATGGAAATGAATTAATTAATGTTTTTGATTATTTAGAAAACAATGATATTGACAAGCCATCTATTGATAGAATATTTACAAATATATTAAGCGGCAATATTGAAAAAAAACAAACATTAATATTTGCCACCAACTCTATTTTTGATTATGTTTCAAAAGAAAACCTAGAAAAATTAGCACTAAAAAATGATCCCTCTGGAATAAATATTAAACTAAAAGAATTATTATTTAAAGTAGAAAATAGAAGTTTTTGTAGTGTATCCATAAAGCTAATGCCATATGATGAAGAACAAAAAAATGACGAAAATACATCCTCTATAAAACTGGAGGCTATAGAAGAAATAGATACAAATAAAATAAAAGATGCTACTGAAGAAATATCCAAAGATATCGAAGAAAAAGAAATTATACAAGAAAGTATTAATAACACAGATACGCAAACAAAAGAAGTTTATGGCCCATCTTCATCAAAAACATCAATTGATGAATTGTTAAACATCCAACAAAAAACAAGAGATATATTAACAAAAGGAAAAAGTTCTCTAGATAATGAGAAAGAAGACCTCGATAGAATAGAAGAAAAAAAGATTCTAATTAAAAATAAAAACAAAATACAAAAAAATATATTTAAAACCTTCCTAAAAAAGACTTTAAATATATTTAAATTTTTTGCTAAGATATTACCTAAGAGAAAAATACAAAAGAGCTTAGAGCTTCCAACGAATGGAATTATAGAAGGCAAATCAAAGAAAAAAATCAGTAAAAAAAAATTAATTCTTATGGGAGCAATAATAATACTTATTGGTTTTACTGCTAATGTTTTAATAATGAATTATCAAAAAAAAGCAAAACTACAAAAAGAAAATTATGAAAAGATAATAGGCACAATAGATGAAAAGAAAACAGAATATGATTTATTGTCTATTTATAAAGATGAAAAGCTTGCAAACGAAAAACTCAAAGAAATATCTGACCTTATAAGCGAACTACCACAAAAAACTTCGGAACAAAAGAAAAAGTATGATGAAATTCTTAATAATTTTACAGAAACATTAAACAAGGTTTGGCAAATCAACTCAATAAAAGATCCGAAAATTATTACAGAATTCGGATTTTATCCAGAAAAAATTATCAAATTTAACGATTTTATTATAGGATTTGGCAAAGATTCAAAAGATATAGAAAAATATAACCTAAAAAATGACAAAAAGGAACTAATAGGAAAAGAATCTAGCTATACCAATATTAATACATTTGAAAAATACAATAATCTTGTTTATGGACTAGATTCAAACAACAAAGCCAACGCTATAGATCTAACGAATAATACAATAAATAAAATTGATATTAATTATCATCCAAATTACAAAAATGCTGTTGATGCAGTGACTTACAATGATAAAATATATATATTAGATCCAGAGAGCAATCAAATATACAAAAATACTATCAAGAACAATTCTATTGATAAGGGAGAGGCTTGGATAACTGATGGAAGCGATATAAAAAATGCTCTTTCGATTGCAATAGACAGCAATATCTATTTGGGATTTAATGATGGCACTATTAAAATGTTTTACACTGGAAAAACAAAAACATTTACCATTATGACCATTAATCCAATAATAAAATCTATTAACAGAATTTATACAGACAAAACTATAAATGAAATATATATCCTTGATTCGCAAACAAAAAGAATTATTATAATAAACAAAAAAGGTGAAATGATAAAACAATATTATTTTCCAACTTTAAATAAATTAGACAATTTTACAATAGATGGTGCAAATAAAACAATTTATTTACAATCTGAAAATAAAATAATAGAAATAAAATAGCAAATAAAATAAAATCCAGCCCCTCGAGAGGGGCTGGATTTTTTATAAGGAAAATTTATTTTAATGTAACTTTTCCACCAGCTTCTTCAATTTTCTTTTTTGCATCGTCTGCTTTTGCTTTATCAGCTGCCTCTAGAACCATCATTGGGGCTCCATCAGCAATATCCTTTGCCTCTTTAAGACCTAATTGAGTAATTTCTCTTATAGCCTTAATAACATTAATTTTGTTTGCACCTACTTCAGTAAGTTCAACATCAAATGCTGACTTTTCTTCAGCTTCTACTGCTGCTCCACCTGCTGTTGGCATAGCACCCATCATCATTGGAGCTGCTGCGCTTACTCCAAATTTGTCTTCCAAAATTGATACCAATTCTGAAAGGTCAAGAACTGACATTTTTTCAATCTCTGAAACGATTGATTGAAATTTTTCTGGCACGATTACGTCTTTTTTTTCTGTCATATGTTTAGTTTTTTCCGCCCAAGGCGGATCATTTATTATTAATTAGACTTTTGATCTTTAATTGCTTTTAATACATTCACCAATCCTCTTGTATTGCCATTTAAGACACGTACAAATGAATTCAAAGGACCATTTAATGTACCACATAGCTTTGCAAGAGTTTCTTCTTTACTTAAAAGCTTTGCAAGTGCACTTACCCTATCCTTTGTTAAAAACTTGTTTTCAAGCCAACCACCAAGAATTTTGAAATTCTCATGAGTTTTTACAAACTCTGCAAGAACTTTTGCGGCCGTTGTCTCATCTTTTCCATAAGCCAAAGAAAGATTTCCAATTTCAAGCATATCATTCTCATCAACAATATCTGTCATTGCTTTTTTTAGCAATGTCTTTTTTACTGTTTTAAGAGATACACTTTCTTGGTTTAGCTTTCTTCTTAGCTGGGAAACATCCTGTACTGGCATTTTGCTATAAGAGGTTAAAACAACAAGTTTTGAATCTTCAAATCCATGTTGAATATCTCTTAGGGCTTCTTGCTTTTGTAATTTTGTCTTAGCCATAAACTTAATTATGAATTATAAATTTTGAATAATGAATACGATACTAATATACAAATGTATACTAATTATACTAATACGAATATAAATATTTGCATCATTCGCACGCATTAGTATATTTGTATTACGTCTAATTAGTATAAAAAAAATTCTGTATAATCTACAGAAATAATAGCCTAAAAAATAGTCTTTTATCCTTGGCGAGAGATTAAGCCGTTTTAAGTCGACACTCGCTGTCTGTGGATTACTGAATAAGTATAACAGATATATAAAAAGTGTCAATATAGACTATCGTATTATTCTAAATAAAAATGCGACATAGAAATGATATAATTAGGTTATCTTACTAACTAATTAAATATCATAATCTATGCCACAATATGATTCTATCAC
>JAEHGL010000018.1 GCA_019248485.1 Candidatus Komeilibacteria bacterium S5_K13
GTGAATACGGTAAAAATATTATAAAAAATATGATGGGCCCAGTTTCAAATCAAAACATCACGATTGTCTCAGGTTTAGCTATTGGAATTGATTCATTGGCTCATATAGAAGCTCTCAAAGAAAAGGGGTCAACAATAGCAATACTTGGCTCTGCAATCGATAGAATATATCCTTCTTCTAACTTCAATCTCGCAAAACAAATTGAAAAAGAGGGACTTATCTTATCAGAACTTCCAATTGGCACAAAATTTACAAAAGAAAATTTTCCCAAAAGAAATAGAATAATAGCGGGACTATCTCGAGCAACACTTATAATAGAGGCGGGAGAAAAATCTGGAGCCCTGATAACAGCAAATTTTGCAATAAACGAAAATCGCGATGTATTGGCCGTTCCTGGGTCTATATTTAATTCCTACTCTATTGGAACTAATAATCTCATAAAACAAGGCGCAAAAATCATTACCTCAATTGATGATATTCTAGAAATTTATGAAATGACTAGTGAAAACAAATCTAGTAACACCAAAAAAAATCCAATATTTGACTCTAATGAAGAAAATATGATATATAAAATTCTAATGAACGGACCACTTAGCATTGACAAAATAGTAATAAGTAGTAGACTTAATGTTAATATTGTAATAGCTAGTTTGACGAAAATGGAATTATCCAATCTGATAGAGAACATTGGAAATCAAAATTATAGAATATCAAACTAAGCTATTTTTTATTGGCTAAAAACCAAATATAATTAAATAATAATCATATATAGAATGATTACAAACATTAAATATCAAAAAGCAGTAGAATTTCTAAAGTCTTTAAACAACATTCCTGCATCAAATTATTCTGGAAAAAACAAACCGGATAGATCTTTTTATATCAAAAGATTAGAATATTTATTAAAGCTTGTAGGAAATCCACATAAAAATCTTAAATATATTCATGTAACTGGCACCGCTGGCAAAGGATCTAATACAATAGCTATTCACAGCTTACTTAAAAAAGCTGGCTATCGTGTAGGATCTTATACCTCGCCTCACACAACAACGCCTATTGAAAGAATGAAGGTTGGAAATAAATATATTTCTCCAAATACTTTTGCAAATATTGTAGAAAGTCTCAAAAATCCGCTAACAGAATGTTCTCTAAACAGTCCCTATGGAACACCTTCTTATTTTGAAGTATTTTTAGCAATTTCATTTATATACTTTCAACAAATGAATTGTGAATGGGTCGTTTTAGAGGTGCACGTAGGTGGATTATGTGATCCTACAAATATTATAACTGGAACAAAATATGCCGTTATTACAAATATAGATTATGACCATCAAGATTTATTAGGAAACACGCTAAAAGAAATAGCTGCTGAAAAAATGGGAATTATTAAACCAAATTGCACACTTATAACAACAGAAGCTCGACCTCAAATTCTAAAAATGTTTTCAAAAAGATGCGAAGAACTAAATGCAAAATTTATCCCTATTAAAATTCACGAAAATGCAGAAAAAAATACCATTATCACAAGAAAAATTGCTGAGCTAATGCATATAAATAAAAAAACTACGGATAAAGCACTTTTAAATCTAAAATTACCGTGCAGATTTGAAACCATTCAAATAGCTCCTCGTGTTATAATCGATGGCGCCCACAATAGAATTAAAATCAGAAAACTTGTTGAAGACCTAAAAAATGTAAAATATAAAAAACTTATTGTTTTATTTGGAATGGTGCATGACAAAGATTTAGAAGAATCATTAAATGAAATAATTTCCGTTGCAGATCATATTGTCTTTACTAGAAGTCTGACTCTTGTTGGCGGAAGAAGAACAACTCCTCTTATAAGCTACAAAAATGCTGTCAAAAAATTAAAGCCAAAATTAAAAACAGACTATTTCCTAGATCAGTGGCAGGCACTTGATTATGCACTATCTATAACAGGAAGTGCCGATTGTCTCATAATTACAGGGTCAATGTATCTTACTGGAAACCTTCGAGAGAGATGGATTGATGAACAATATATTTTAAAAAATAGAATAAGCTTCTAAACCAAAATGAATAAAAAATTAGTAATAGTTGAATCTCCAACAAAAGCAAAAACAATAAAAAAATTTCTAGGATCTTCCTATGATGTTGAGTCTTCTTATGGCCATGTCCGAGATTTGCCAGCAAGTAAAATGGGCGTTGACGTGATAAACAACTTTGAACCAAGTTACACAATTCCAACTCGTGCGAAAAAAAATCTTGCCGTACTTAAAAAACTAGCAAAAACCGCTAGCACTATTTATTTTGCAACTGACGAGGATAGAGAAGGAGAAGCTATCTCTTGGCATTTAAATTACATATTAAAACCAAAAGATTACAAAAGAATTTGTTTTCATGAAATCACAAAAACCGCAATCTTAGAAGCATTAGAACATCCAAGAGAGCTTGATATGAATTTAATTAACGCCCAACAAGCAAGGAGGATATTAGATCGTCTTGTAGGCTATGAAATATCTCCTTTTTTATGGAAAAAAATTGCAAAGGGATTGTCTGCGGGACGCGTACAATCTGCAGCGCTTAGATTAATTTGCGAAAGAGAACAAGAAATTAAAGACTTTATAAAGCAAGAATATTGGTCAATAAAATCAATATTTCAAAAATTAAAGACAGACGACAAATTTCAATCAGAGCTTATTAAGATTAACAAAAAATCTCTTGAAAAATTTTCTTTTAGCAAAGAAGATGATGTTAAAGATATAATCTCTGATATAAAAATAAAAGAATATTTTATTTCTGATATAGAGAAAAAAGAAACTAACAAAAATCCTCTTCCTCCATTTACTACATCTACCCTTCAACAGGCATCAAACATAAGACTGGGCTATAGCTCAAAACAAACTATGATGCTTGCTCAACAGCTTTATGAGGGTATAAAACTTGGAAAAGAAAGCCTTGGTCTTATAACATACATGAGAACAGACTCTCTAAATTTATCAGAAAATTTCATAAATCAAGCTTCTGATTTTATAAAAAATGAGTGTGGAAAAGAGTATCTTGAGACAAGACAATTTAAAACAAAAAGCAAAAACGCCCAAGAAGCTCATGAGGCTATTAGACCAACAGATGTAACAAAAACACCAGAATCTATAAAAGAATATTTAGACCCAAAACAATACAAAGTATATAAATTAATATGGGAAAGAGCTTTAGCTAGTCAAATGTCTCCCGCAAAAATGGAAAGAACAAAAATCATAATCTCCGACAAAGACGAAACTTATTCTTTTATGTCTTCTGGAAATATAATTACTTTTCAAGGTTTTCTAAAAATATACCCAATGAAAATAGAAGAGGGTGAGCTTCCTAAACTAGAAAAAAATGAAATGTTGAACTTGAAAGACGTAATTAGTGATCAACATTTTACAGAACCACCAGCAAGATATAATGAAGCTTCACTTATTAAAATAATGGAGCGCCTTGGAATAGGAAGGCCATCTACATATGCGCCTACAATTTCAAATATTATTACAAGAAGATATGTAATAAAAGATCAAAAAAGATTATCTCCTACTGAAACTGGCGAACTTATAAACAAAGTAATGGTAGAATCTTTCAAAGACATAGTTGATTACCAATTTACAGCTACAATGGAAGAGGGGCTAGATGACATAGCAAGGGGCGAAAAAGAATGGGTTCCTTTTCTTCGCGACTTCTATACCCCATTTAAAGCAAATCTGAAAGAAAAATATGAAACAGTTTCAAAAGTAGAACTTGAAGATAATAAAACAGATGAAATTTGTGAAAAATGTGGATCTCCTATGATTATAAAGCTTGGCCGATTTGGAAAGTTTATTGCATGTTCAAATTTTCCTGAATGTAAAAATACAAAAAACATGACAAAAGAGCTTGGGGTGAAATGTCCAAAATGTGAAGATGGAAATATTGTTACAAAAAGAACATCAAGGGGAAAAATATTTTATGGTTGTAATAATTATCCAAAATGTGATTTTGCAACATGGTATAAGCCAACTGGAGCATTATGTGAAAAATGTAAATCGCCAATAATAGAGTTTAAAAATGAAGAAAAATGTTCAAACAAAGATTGTAAATAGTATCATATATACAAACAACCCAAAAAATGCCTCTACTGGGTTGTTTTATTTTTGAAAAAGACTATATAATAATAGTATGACAAAAACAATAGGAAATATAATAGAAATCTATTCCCATAACAACAAAAAAGATCCTAATCTCAAAAAAGATATTATAAAAATCAAAAGAGCTTGGGAATTTGCACTTTTGGCTCACCAAAATCAAAAAAGATTAAGTGGTGAAGATTATATAATGCATTGCGCAAGAACTTCATACTATCTTAGTGTAATGAATTTAGACGTAGAAACAATATGCGCTGGTCTTCTTCATGATGTTACAGAAGAAACAGAATTTACCATAAAAGATATAGCCAATGAGTTTGGCGAAGATGTTGCAAAAATAGTTGAAGGCGATACAAAAATAGGAAAAATACACTACACTGGAGAAGAAAGATATGCCGAAAATCTAAGAAAAATGTTTATAGCTATTTCAGAAGACATTAGAGTAATTCTTGTAAGATTTGCCGATCGTATTGATAATCTTCGAACACTTCAATATCATAAAACAGAAGAAAAGAAAAAAAGAATAGCATTAGAGTCTCTTGAAATATACGCACCAATCGCAGGAAGGCTTGGAATGTATAAAATAAAAGAAAGGCTTGAAGATTTATCTTTTAAATACGTTTATCCAGAAGAATATATTTGGACGCTTAAAGAAATACGCTCTCATATAGAAGAGCGTGCTAGATCTCTTACGAAAACAAAGAAGAATATTATAAAACTACTAAAGAAAAATAAAATCTCTTTTATAAAAATATATGGCCGAAAAAAACGCTATTATCCTCTATATCAAAAATTACTTAGAAAAAATAGAGACATAGAAAGAATCTATGATCTAATTGCTCTTAGAATAATTACAAAAACAAAAGAAGACTGCTATACTGTTTTGGGATTAATACATAATAATTGGCAACCACTAAACGGTCGCGTTAAAGACTACATATTAAGACCAAAACCAAATGATTATCAATCCCTACACACAACAATATTTAATGAAGATCACAATCCGATTGAAATTCAAATAAGAACAGAGGAAATGGATACTTTTGCTGAGTTTGGTATTGCTTCTCATTGGATTTATAAAGAAAATTATAAAATAGATTTGCACGATAAAAAATATCAATGGATCAGTGAACTTATAAACTGGCAGAAAAAAATAAAAAATAATAAAGACTACTTAAAGAATATAAAATTAAATGACATGTTTAAGACAAAAATTTTTGTATTAACACCCAAAAACGATGTAATAGAACTACTAGAAAAATCTACTCCTATAGATTTTGCATATCATATACATAGCGACGTTGGGAATAGATGTGTTGGTGCAAGAGTCAATAACAAAATAGTAAAACTTGATTGCGAACTTAAAAATGGAGACATAATAGAAATTCTTATTGATAAAAAAAGAAACACTCCAAATCCAGAGTGGCTTAACTTTGTAAAAACCCATAGCGCAGAAGAAAAAATAAAGCACGCTCTACAAAAATCTGGCGTAAATATTATTACAAACTTCAAAGAAAAAATATCCCAAAGAATTACTAATTGGAAAAATAGCAAATAAAGACATATTCCAGTTAGTCCCTAATGCAACGTATAGACATACCGTTAAAAGAGCCAGAAAAATTACGATATACATCTGCATTATCTTTTGACAAAAGTCTACTAGCTTTATTAGCAGATGATGACCAGAAATAATTATAAGTCCCATAACTAGTAAATACGCCAGAAGTATTGCGATAACCACCTCCCAAAGCAGTAAAACCAGAAGCATTGTTTGCTCCTGTATTTGGAGAACCCCAATGAGTAGTTCCAGATTCTTTTAGGGCGCTTCCTGCCGGAGAACACTGCCAATCCGTACCAGATTCACAGCCTAAAGTTGCCTGACCCTCTACTAAAGTTTTGAAATCCTCATCTGTAGGGACATGCCAACCAACTGGACAAATTTTACCATTAGCGGCTGCTAAATTATTATATAGTGCTCCATAAACAGATCCATAAGTAGCATAATCATTATTATACCAAGAATGAGCATTGACATTAGCAGTGGACCAATTACTATTACCTGTTATGTTAGTAACATTTGTGCCATCATTATTTTTTGTAGTTGCAAGATTTTTTTGGAACCAATATTGATCTCCTATTTGTACAATTGGATAGGCGACAGAATAGTAAACAACCTGTGCGGTATATTCCGCGCTTCCTATGGCGCTATCATCATACCCAGACCTTATTGCCAGGGCCTTCACTGTTACTGCCGAGTTTATAACTAAAGGTGTTGTTGCTTGATTGGCAGATGATATCGTTGGGTCATCTCCATTGGTAGTATAATATATCGCATCTGCCCCACTTGAAATAATTGTTACAGTATCACCAAATGTAAGTACGCCTGAGTCTGGGCTAAACGTAGGAGTAACTTGAACAAGTTGTCTATACACATCAATTGTATAAGTTATTGCTAATTTGCCAGGTGCTGTAGCAGAAATCGTAATCGTTGTCGTTGCTCCGGCAGTTAAATTTATAGCATTAGATGGTGACCCAGAAGTCACAGATGCACCATTAAAAATTATAGATCCAACCCCAGTTGGAGTAACCGTAATACTACCCACACTATTAAAAACCGAAACATTATTATAATCATAAGTACTTCCAACAAAAGTGTAATTCATTGGTGAACCACTCAAAACCAATCCAGTTAAATTAGCGGTGATATTAGATTCAATAGCGCTTGTAGGTTCACTTATTTGAATTCCGGAATAACTTCCAAAACCCGTTGCCACAAACTTAATAAACTTTCCCATATCTCCTAAAACTATTGTATACGTACTATTTGTTGCACCAGTTATATTTTCATAAACACCATCTATTGTTTCACATATTTTCCATTGATAATTTACAGTTGCCCCCGCTGGCGTAATTGCTCCTGCCGTTAATATTGATTCAACTTGTGGTGTCCCACTAATTACGCCTACTGCCGTGATTGGTATTGCTAAAGTTTCTGGAAAAACCACCGTAACAACCCCATCATTTATGCTATTAATTGCTACACCGCCACCTACAGTAAAAAAGTTTTCAGATACGCCCGTTAACGTATATCCCGTTTTTGGCGTAATAGTAATCGTAGCTGTATATTGCGTAACTGGAGCAAATGCTACGTCTGCTGGTGACCAAGTAATTGTTGTTGTATATTCTATGGTATCGTCAATAGTTGATACTGGTGTTGCACCTGTTACTGGCGCTGTCACTCCAGTAATAGCTGGAACAGAAATTATTTTTAAAAAAGTTACGGAAATGGTGTGTGTGGTTGCGACATTACTGAAGGTATATGTTTCAACAGAACCAATTGAAACACCATCAATCAAAACATCACCAATCCTATAACCGATAGAAGGAGTGATAACAAAAGTTTTATTTGCTCCATAATTTACAATTTGACTTTCGGTAATAGAACCATTACTAGAAGCAGATGATGTAATTTCATAAGTATTAATTGCAAAGTTAGCTGTAACTGAAAAAGCAGAAGTTACATTTGTATCTACTCTTGTAGCTGTTAAAACACCATCACTCCAAGAAGTAAAATGATACCCAGTGTCTGGAATTGCCGTGACAGAAGAAGCATCTGATTCATGATTTACTATTTGAGAACTTGATCCAGTAATTGAACCATTTGCACCTGATGAATATACAATAGCATATGTATTGATAGAAGATCCAGACAATTTAAAAGTAAACGGATTGTATAATAAATTTAAACCACAGGCGATTTTAATATTGTTTACATTAGATCCATTTATTATTCCGACACTATTATTTGTATAACATTTTTGATTCAAATAACTTGATTTAACCCTCACATTATAATTTGTACCATCAGCTAGTGGTGTAGAAAAAGTAAAATCACTATTATCACCAATATCAATGATTAAATCGTCTTTATAATTATTTTGTAAAGTTACAGGACCTGATATACCAGTTATGCTACCCCCTACGGAATAATATTTATTTTCAATATTATTATTTTGATCAATGGTTTCCGAATCAATAGTTATACCAGCAATTGACTTTGTATAATTCAAATATTTTCTAGTTGCCAAATCAAAAGCACCTAAATTTGAAGTAATATTATTTGCTTTTTGAAATTTACTTAAAGCATTTTTAGTTAATAGACCAAATATGTTTGTTTCTCTGCCACTTGAACCAATTCCCATCTTGGCCACTTGGAAACTAGTAGTATTTAAATATTTTTGAAGCTCTTTTACATCCCTACTAACAGCACCCATCTTGAGATCACGAGAAAATTCAAATGTCACAATGGGTGACTCCTTGGTTTGAATTTGTGTATTTGTTTTTATGCAACCCAAATATTTTCTAGTTGTCAAATCAAAAGCACCTAAATTTGAAGTAATATTATTTGCTTTTTGAAATTTACTTAAAGCATTTTTAGTTAATATGCCAAAAACATTGGTTTCTTTTCCTTTTGAACCAACGCCACTTTTGGCTACTTGGAAATCTGTAGTATTTAAATATTTTTGAAGGCCTACAACTTCTTGACTAATACTTCCATAAAATAAATCTTTATTACAAACAAAAGAATCGTCAGCATATACTGACTGAATAAAAAAAATATATATAAATAAAAATAGACCAAAAAAATACGTACTAAAAGATGATTTCGTATGTTTATCCATAATATAATTTAAAATAAAGATTTTTTAACCTTTATCACTAATTTAGTATACCATATTTTGCTGTCAAAAAAAATAAAAAATGTCCGATAAATTGTAAATAAAAAACACCCTTTAATAAGGTGATTTTTAAGCATCCTCGTGCTAGCACGAGGTGGCGGACACAATGGGATTCGAACTTCCTCGTGCTAACACGAAGATCCATAAAATAAATTTTTAATCATGCATCTTTAATTTACGACTCTATATCATAAATAAGAATCTGTTAATCCCCCTGAATAAATGTTCGTCCGTCAGGTGTTGTACATTTAGGCGGATTGGATTTCATAATAGAAAAGCCAGCCCTAACACAATCGTTAAAATTTATAATTGTAGCTAAAAGTTCGTTACATCTCTCATGACTGATCATATCACTTTTAGGCAGACACTCTCTTAATTCGTTGAAGATATTATTTTCTTCATTCTTAATGTCTTCAGTAATAGTCCAAAGCGAATAATAGCGACTGTAATATCTGTGAGTGGCAATGGCGGTTTGTCCTGTTGTAGACTTAAAAAAATAACCTGAACCCATTTGCTCGGTGAATTCATATCCTTTGGTTTTCATAAAATCCTGTATCATGGTCCCATTTTTACTTTCAGTCATAAATCTATTGTCTGAACCCGACAACTTCACAATATCACTATCGCCAAATTTTAATTGAACCATGCCTTTAATCTGTGACCAAGGATTGCCTTCTTGAAAAATTACTGGTCTATACAATAAAACGAGCAAGATGAAAATAACTATCAACGCCCCAAAAACACCAAATATTTTATTTCTTTTTGTGTTTATCATATTTTTTTATTAATAAAGTAATACCTCTAATAACAATTCCTACCAATCCGCCAAAAATACAAACAATTAAGAAAAACAAGACCATTTGTATAGCTCCTAGAAAAATAAAATGGCCGTCATAATCATACTCAATTAATTGCCACAAAGCCACAAATACGAAGCTTGTCAAAAATGAACCAATAATTAATTTAGGTATAAAATTATAGCTCTTATCTTCGTTTTGCACTAATACCATTAACATGCCTGCTGTAAATGGTAATAAAAGAAGTTGCCAACCCCATAAAAATTTAAACCAATCTGGCACAAGGACAAATAGCAAACCACAAAAAACAGTGAGCACGGAAATCAAATAAATTTTCTTCATATATTTACCAATAAATTATATTTTCATCATCCAACCAAAAAACATATTCGTATCTATTTTTAGACAATCTATTATTTTGTTTAATAATTTCTCCCGTTTCCGTATCAGCAATAAATAAAGTCCAATACTCATTTGGTATATCATAATCAATCTCTTCAATTTTAACTTCAATAGCCAATTTTTTATTGTTAGGCGAGAATATGGATTTGCCAAAATCAAGAAATTTCTTATCTTCCTGACGGTTCATCTCATAATAATGGTTAATAGTTAGGCCTTCTACATTATTTTTTAAATCAATTAAGCGAAGGCTTAAATCCTGATTATTACAATTGCGGTCAGTCTCCGGAGTTAATGGATATTTATCACAATCACTCTCCAAAAAAACTACTTTTTGTCCATCCGCTGATTTAGAGATTAACCTTCCTTTTGTTGGCAATTCTATTTTTTTTCTGGTTCTAAAATCTAAATAATAATTAAAGAATGGCCCATTATACAACTTTGAATCTTGTGGCCATTGCCAAGCCGAACCAATTAAAGTATTTTCTGACAAAGGTGTAAGTATTGGATCTATATAGTTAGTATAAAATCCCAAAGAATCTTTAATCTCATTATTTTTCATTATTCTAGTCCAGCCGACTCCACCCTCACCTTTGATATGATCAAAAGAAAAGATATTTTCATTTTTATCAATATTAAAAACAGATGGCTCATTTAAACTTCCTATTTGTCCAGATAAATTATTAAACTCCTTATCTATATCCTCAAATTTATTTTGTATATGGCAATTAAAATATGGTGGCTGAATCAGGCAAGCATCACCACGCTTAAGCCAATAAATACCAACAGCAATAATTAATAATAAGAAAGCTATTAAAATAATAAAAAATTTCTTGTTCATATTTTATATTTTATACTACTTGTTTCTTTAAAGCTATAAACAATGCAAACCAACACATAATACCAAATCAAATTAATAGCTACAAATCCAGCGTTCACCCAATTAGAAAAGAATATATCTGGTGCTTGTTGACTCATATAACTCAAAAACAAGCGGTATAAAAAACCAAAAATAGCCAAAAGTATGGCAATTTTCAAGATTGAGTAATATTCTCCTTGAGGTGAAATCTTCTTTTTATAAAAAGCGATTATTAAATAGGCTATAGCGATATATCGAATAATGCTCATTAAAAAATTAATAAGCTGATGATAAACTATCTGCCCATCCGAATAAAAGTTAAGTATTAAAAAACGATTAATCAACATAGACAAAGCGCCAACCACAAAACTGGCAACAATCATTGCTAAAAATAACTTAGTTTTATTTTTTGTTAATTTCAGAAAAACCATTATTTTTGGCTATTAATTATTAAGATTGTTTCTTATACCCATCTACTAAATATAGAATTCCAGGAATAAGAGGAATGGCTAAATTGATACTAAGGTTTGCTTCGGTTAGAAGTCCAACAACAAAGCCGATCACGATTGAAATGATTATCAACCACCCGGCGACTTTGGGATATTTCCAACCCAAAGCTAAACCGATAAACACCAATAGCATTATAGTCAAGGCCACGTTTTCCCATAAAGAGTAATCTGGCTTAGCAAATGGCAAAGGATTTCCATAACCGAAATAAAATGGCAGAGCAAAAATTAAAATACATAAAGCAAGTATTCTAGTAAACCACTTTATTGTTTTCATATATTTTAAATTAATAATATTTAGTATATAATTTTTTTGTTTGTTTTATTTACAATCAAAAATGAATAACTTATCTATGCTTGTTTTGAGTGATTTGGCGACATCATGAGCTAGTCTGAGCGAGGGGTTATATTTGCCCTGTTCGAGAAAGATAATAGTCTCACGCCTGACTCCAGCTTTCTGGGCTAATTCTTCTTGAGTAATACCTAATTTTATTCGTAAATCTTTAATTTTATTTTTCATTACTATGATTATGTTTACTATAATACTTAAAAATAATTGAATATGTCAACATTAAAAAACAAATAAAAAAAGCAAGTGTCATTGCTATTGGTTTATAAAATAAGTTTTTATCACTAAGAGCATAAAATATAAACATGACAATTGCACCAACCCAAGAAGTTAACTGAATAGCAAGTAATGCTGACTTTCCTCCAATTTGATAATCCCTTTCATCTGCTATTACATCTATAACCTTTTTTCTTAAATAAAAAAGAACCAAAGATGATATGCCTAAGACCATAATTGGGATGAAAAAATTATGTAAAACTAGAGACTGACTAAAAATTAAAGCAGTAACAAAAACCATGCCTAACCTTATTTTGTTGTATTTTTTAAGAATCATATAATTTGTTAATTATTTCTAACTATCTTTAATGTTAGAAAAATATAACATTGTTGTCAAGTGTGGATAAGTAAACAAAAAAATCGCCTTTAAAATGACGGTTTTAAATGTCTCATATTAGCTCTAAGACCCTATAAAATCAGGATTTTCGTGCTAGCTGTGTGTGGCGGTGTTTATTGGACAAAGTTCGAAACTATTTCGAGCAAAATCCAAATGATTAAAACTAATAATGCGGACTCGGCAGGGCGAAACAATTTGTCTGGGGGAAAGGATTCGCCCTGTCTCGGCTTTCTTCCCGCCCGCAGGAGGGGTCTGGGGAGGAATGCGGGCGGGTTTTTGAACCTTTCCTTTTTCGCTTCCGAATTTCGTGCCAGTTGAAAACTGGCGCGCCGCTAGTGTTTATGATAAATACTCGCTTTCTAATTCTTTAAGCCAGCCGTGATATTCTTCGTGTTTTCCCTCTCCAATTACATCGTGCTCTAAAGTTTCAAATTTTTTGAAAAGTTCCGTCTGCATTTCTTCCGAAAGTTCTTTGTCTGCGATCGGGAAAAGCACAGTATTTTCTTTTTTTATGTGCTCTGTCAAAAGCCGAATATAGCCATCGGCGTTAGTGGCAATATGGATGGCATCTGGGTTGCCCGGCGCGTATTGCGGAAGCGATTCCGCAATGCCTCGGATATAATCGCGTCCAGATTTGTGTTCGCCCAAAAAATCGTTAATCAGCTTTTGATTGGCAATATTTTTTGCCAGTTCGGGAAACAAAATGCTTTCTTCTTTGCCGTGGTGGCATTTGTCGGCAAAATTTTTCAAAAACTCCACAATCTTCTCCAGATGCTCTCTTTTTACTTCTTGTCCTTGACGCAAGCTGTCTGCGACCTTGCCCATGATTGAGAGCATAAGCATTATGCCCCCATGTTCTTTAATTAAATCTTGTGTTGGTTTACTCATATATTTTTAATTATACGATTTTTTAATCATCACCAAAAGCATTTTAAACGGCTCAAGCGCCTTGAGCGAATGCGGAGATCCGGCCAGCATTAAAATCATCTCGCCGTCTTTCAAGATTTTTTCAAAAGTATTTCCATAAGTGATTATTTACTAACAATAAATTCAACAATGGCGTAAATCACCCAAAAAGCTAATAACATAAAACCTTCTTTTTTTGAAATTGTCCGACCGGATTTCATAAAACTCAAAAGCACAAGCGACGCTACAACCATAAATGCACCTGTTATGTAGACAATTTTTACGGGAAAAGTAAAAGGGTCAATAACCGCCAGAATTCCCACGACGATAGTGGCGTCTGCCAATACCGAACCCATAATGTCGCCAATTGCGAGTCCATCATCTTTTTTCTTTACTGATTTTAGAGAATAAAATAATTCGGGCATTGTAGTTCCTAAACTAACCACAAGCATAGCGATAAGAATAGGCGATATTTTTAGGGCGTGCGCTAAATCAGTCGCAGATGTCACGGTAAAATGGGAACCAACCAATAGCATTGCCATAGCCACGAGAAGTAGCAAAAAATTTTTATATTTACCATCGCCGTTATGTAACCGTTCAGACGCTTCTACGCCGTTTCTAAAAACAAGGTAATAGAAAAGAGAACCGGCAAGAATAAGAGCTATGCCCTCAATTCGAGAATAACTGCCGTTCAATCCAAAAAGAAGCGATAAGAATAAAAAGAACGGATACAGACGGATATTTTTTAATATCTTGCTTTCGATTTTTATTCCGCGCCCCGCGTATATTATTAAAATTGCAAAAATTAAAGTGAGATCGGCCACATTAGATCCGAATAATGTTCCGAGTCCAAATTCAGGGATCCCCGCTATGGCAGAATTTATAGAAATAAGCGTTTCGGGAATAATCGAAATAAAGGCGACGATAACAAAACCGACAATATATTTAGAAAAATGAAAATTTTCCGCCAGTTTGACAGAATACTTTGTTGCCAAGGTTGCGCCTTTAACAACAAGAAGCAAAGAAAAAATAAAAATTAAAAGGTTTTCTATCATAAATTACTTAATTAAATCATCAACGCCGACTTCAAGCGCCTTGGCGATTTTGGTTAGTGTTTCAATGGTTGGGTTTGTATTTACTCCGTTTTCAACCTTAACAATGGTGTTAAGCGATAAATCGGCAAGGCGAGCTATTTTCTCAAGTGAAAGCCCCTTTTTAGCCCGTAGTTTCTTTAAGTTTTCAGCAATTTTATTATTTGACATATCTTTTCTAATTGTATAACATTATAGTATATAGAATATAATATAAAGGTTTCCTTCTTGATACTATAATGATAACTAATTTTTATAAAATTGTAAATGAATTTTTCTCGATGGCGCATTTTGCTTTGCAAAATACGAAATTCGGAAGCGAAAAAGGAAAGGTTCAAAAACCCGCCC
>JAEHGL010000019.1 GCA_019248485.1 Candidatus Komeilibacteria bacterium S5_K13
GCACAAATGTTATTTTTGAAATTGACTTGAAATCAAATATAGATTTATCAAAAATATTCAAATATTATGCACCAGAAGAGGATGATTATTCTTTCAGTAAATACTTGCCTGCATCTTTTTTTAAAACATAAAAAGAATTTTTAGTACTTCCAATCTTAACGATTATATCATTTTTAATAAGCTCTGAAATTAAAACATTTATATATTGTCTAGATACACTATATTTTTTTATAATTTCAGAAGATGTTATTTTCCCATCTTCTCTAATAAGTTTTATTATTTCTTTTTGTGTAAGCATATTATTTTATTTAATTTATATTATCATTGTACATCATATAATTTTAATTGTCAACCGATTGTCAACTAGACGAATTTAATTGTCAACCGATTGTTAATTAAAAACTACGAAATAACATACCCTCAGCTTAACACTTATGGGCTTCTTTTTGGTAAGCTTATAAAAATTTTATAAAAACGCGATTTTCAACAAATCAGTCTTCGAGCGAAATCCCGAAAGGCGGGATGAAGTCGAGAAGCTGATAAACATTAAAATCAGGTTCTCGACCTTGCTCGAACGCTGATTTTTTAAAATATTCGTTAATTCGTAAATGATTTTATCTGCACATAAAAAATCTATCTCCAAAAAATTCTATTCCGTATCATAATTCAATTCTGACACAAAGCATAAGAATAATTATCAAATATTTGATAATTATTTTTTAAATATTAAGGAATAATAATAAATAGCAAAGAAAAAAGCCCTGCTTGTATTAACAGGGCTTTTAATTTTTTCACTTTACTTCCTCCTTTTTAAATTTTTTACAACGAAGTATAAAAATCTTGGCACCAATAAAAGCAATCCCACTGTTTCAATTGCAACTGCAATGTAGATTATTACATCTACTCCGCGAGCATCAACTGGAATGTTGGGTCCGAAAATCAGCCTAACTACAAGAAAGCTGATAAAAGTAAATACCCCACACAAAATAGGTATTGCCATCACCAAAAAAACAGGCCACACCCAAGGCGTATCATATATAAAATCAAACCACGCCTCGTCCCAAAAATTCCTTGTAAATATTCTCATCTTATCCTCCTACAGATAACTTTTCTTAATAATATTTACTCAACGCAGAAGCCCTTTGTATTTAATAATAATTATACGACCAGGTATAAAAATTATTAGACACAAAAGTCCTATAAGTTCTGCATGATAAAACTATCCTAAAATAAAATTAGGATTATTATTTATTTGCGCGAACATAATAAACAATAAGTTCTGCGCCAAATAAATATTATTAAGATTTTGTTAAAGAACAAATTTTCTACTTTCGCTATTTCTAGCTCATCAGACGAGATACACATCTCGTGAGTAGTGGGGGCGTAGCTGAATTATTCAAACTACGCACCCCATTTTAATCTTTTTGGTGTTAACTTTTTTACTTTATCAGCACACCATTACTGAAAAAGTTTTTTATTTTATATTCACTCCTCCCCCAAAAAGCTCGCCCAAGTCAATAGTTGAAACATCGACTACTTGAGTGGAGTTTTCAGGAGTCTGAGATCTTTCTATTATTTCCTCTTCAGTAAACTCTCTAAAGCGTAAGTTTAGATTCCAGCAACCAAACTTATCATAAGCCAGAACTTCAATTACGCCAGTAGAAATTTCCTGTGAAGAAACAACCCAAGCAGACCTTCCTTCGGTGTGAGTTTCGGGTTGATTATGTTTAACCAATCTGCGAATCCCGGAATCTTGGCAAATACACATTCCGTAGTTACCAATAATCTTCAAATAGGATCCTGGTTCGTAATCTATTTTATGATTACAAACGGGGCAGACTGGAAAAACAACCTCAACCTCTGACATAAACGATTCTTGCTGCTGGTTCATCAGACTATCAAGGCTAAATGAATTTTCAACAGCGCCTAAATCCTCAAGCTCAATTCTTTTGACTGCTTGAAGTTGAGCATCTGTAATACCAGAGACTGGCATCTTCACAACTTCAAAAGAACTTGAGCCCGTGATATCTCCGCATGTTCCACAAGACCACCGGAGGGCAAGCTCTTCTTCACTTATGAAGTTCCAATGATAAACACCATCGCTTTTATGTCTTGGTACATCATTGTTATCCTCCTTGCGAAAAGAGCCATCTGAAGATATGACCCAACCATCGCCATTATTGCTCATTCCTCCACGGCGATGCCAAGCTTCAAAATTGACAAGAACTTCTCCTTTATCAATTTTTTCTTTGCGAGTCGTGATTCGTCCTTGAGCTTGTTTCCAAACTTTTTTGACTTCCTCACAACTCTCTTGGACCTGGGTATATTCTCCTGACTTCAACTGCTCTTTAGCCTTATTAAGCAAGCTATGGATTTCGCGAATTTCTGATTCTACAAAACCTCTGTCATCAAGCCCGCTAATTTGCGACTCGATACTTGACTCTGTTTCTTCAATGATTCGCTTTACCGATTCATAACTTCCACCCACTTCAGCCTTTGCTTTTTGAATTTCTAACTTAAGAGTATTAATCTCCTCAACAATATTTTCTGCTGTAAGATTTTGAGCATACTCTTTTACCAGAGATTCGTAGCGAGCCTGAAGTGCATTACCAAGATCGGTCATTGACCAGCTGGAATACCATCCAGTGCCCTTAACCTGCCAAGGCTCTTCTTGTGGAATCGCGAACTCATTTTTAACAAACATCTGAAGCAAATTCTCAAGAGCACGTTGAGTTTCTTCCTGAACTTTCTCCTTTGAGTCTGCCAAAAATAACGACACCTCTTTGTATCCAGAAGAATATCGTTTGAGTCCGACGAACCCAACTACGAGTTCGCCCCGACCATTGTCAGTGCGGGTTACTTCCACTTCGTCACCAACTCTAACCAACAGCTCAATAACTTTATCAAAGTCAGTTGTCCAGCTGGTTTCATTTTGGCAACGAGCTTCAGCCCAACAACTTTCAATGCGCGACTTTTCTAACTTCTCTACTAATTCCACAAAGGTATTGGCGAAGTGTCCAGAGCAACGCATCAATACTACTCTCCCACCCGGCAAAACAACAGAGTCAACGCTCGCACTTCGTGCAAATTCTTCATTTACACTTGTGCGAATATATGACCTGTCGTAATAAGTCGACCCATAATCATTTCCGTATTGAATTGAAAGTATAGTGCCCTCAATCGTTACAGAATCAGGATTATCGGTAATGACTTTTTCAACAAGCTCTTTATCCAGTTCTGGAAACAAAATCTCGTTGAATTCTATAATCTCGCTCGCTCGACGAGCCTCGTGAAGTCGGTCTTTCAACCAACTCTCAATCTCAGACCTAGTCATTACATGAAACACTTCCTGACCAGCTCTGATGTTTAGCTCACGAGCTTGTTTTTGAATCTTGAGATTATGACTTATAACCTCAAGAAGTTTTTCGTTTTTCACAATAACCTCCTTTTGGTTATATTGTCATTTTACTAGCAAGCCAACTGACAAAAACATCAGTCGCTCTTTCATGCTCCGGTGTTCCCACCTTCTCTTCTTTGATCATCTGACCATTGAAGTGAATTTGGGTCGTCGAAAAGCATGAATCCTCATCGTCATTAAAATATGGATTTAATCCAAACTCTTTTTTAACGAGTTGAGGAGCAACTTCAGCTAGCCACATTGGATCCACTGAGGTTACCATAGACACCAAATGAAGAGTCATTTTCCCTCTTTTAATTGTAATTTCGATGTCTTTTGGCAAACCGACGATCCAATCTGTTTGACTTGCTATACTCTGCCTATCTATCTGGCGAGTACAACCATCTCCATTTATATATTCACCATAATTTCGCGAATAGAGATGATCCACCATTCCAGCAACACAGGCTTTTTTTATTGCTTCACGATCACCTGATGAATAAAAATTCACATGACCATAAAGCGCCTCACGCAATTTAGAGCGAAGCTCTTTTGCTCGCCAATAGGACTTGGTGAAAATCCCCATCTGACGAAGTTCTTCTTCTCTCTTACCTTGAGCTGATTTGTAAATATCTAGCTCAGCAAGAAGATCAGAACCTTTCTCAGAGGTAAGATTTGCCCAGTTCCCACTTTTGTCACGAAGAGATCCGACCTCAAGGATAGATGCAATTGTAATTACATCTTCAACTACTTGAAGTTTTTCTGCTTCGACGATCATGCGAGCAAACTGCACGCTTATTGGAAGCTTCGACATCAGGTGACCTGTCTTTGTGACACTGCCATCATCAGTCATTGCACCAAGTGCGTGAAGAGCGCGCTTTGCCTCAATCAAGACCGCTTTATCTGGCTGGTGAAAAAATTCCAGCTCAGTTGCATCAATACCAGAAGAGGCAAGACGCAAAACGGTTTGATCAAGCCGAGATCTTTCAATCTCTGCCTTTGGAAATTCAGGCCGAGAAGAAAGACTCATGTCAGAACAAAGAATATATACACCTTCCTTTGTTCTTCCTGCGCGACCTTTGCGCTGAGCGCAATCTGCTTGTGAAATGGCCTTAAGGTACAAGCCCTCAATACCATTTACAAGCTCAACTCTGCGCTCAATTCCAGAATCAACAACTGCGTCAATATCTGGAATTGTCACAGAGGTCTGTGCGATATTTGTAGACACAACCACTTTGGGCTGATCATACTTTCTAAAGCACAATCTCTGCTCAGCTGGCTCCAAGTCACCGTGAAGTGGAAGCACGATTGCTCCACAACCGGAAAGAGCATCACATGTTTCAGTGATCTCTTTTTTTCCGGACTGAAAAACCAACACGTTTCTCCCCTCACCTACCAGTGTTTTCACACTGGAAATAAGAGAAGAAGAACTGCTAGATCTTTCTTCCACCTGAAAAACGCGACCCGGCACATCTATCACCGGAATATCCTCGCCATAAAATTTTGCAAGTTTTTCCGACTCAAGGGTTGCACTCATAAGCACAACTTTGACAGGCCAACCCTCAGAAATTCTTTTCCGAGTCCATGCAACAAGCGTCTCAATGTTTATGTTCCACTCATGCACTTCATCAATAACAAGAACCTGAGCACGACCAGATCCTGTAATTTCTCGAACAAGCTGAAGCCCGTCAGTACAAAACAGGCATCTGGTATTTTCAGAATCTGCTCTATCATAAGCAGTTCTATATCCTACCAAATCCCCTAGTGCAGAACCAACTTCTTCAGCAACTCGCTCAGCCACCATGCGAGCAGCCAAACGACGCGGCTGAGTAATAACAACCTGATACCCACTTTCCAAAAGGAATTGAGGGACCTGAGTTGATTTCCCAGCCCCCGTTTCAGCAGTTATAATAACCACTGAATTTTGTTGGATGGATTTCAAAATCTCATCCTTGAATGCACTAATGGGCAATGATGTATTCATAGCCCACCTCCTTATTTTTTTCTTAATAATATCTATATGGCGTAGAAGCCCTTTATATTTAATAATAATTATACGACCAAGTATAAAAATTATTAGACACAAAAGTCCAAAACATTTTCGCGTAAAAACTATCCTAAAAATAAAATAGGATTATCATTTATTTTGCGCGAACATAAATAAACAATAAGTTCTGCGCCAAATAAATATTATTAAGATTTTTTTCAAAGAACGAATTTTCTACTTTCGCTATTTCTAGCTCGTCAGACGAGATACACATCTCGTGAGTAGTGGGAAGCGTTTGACCAAGGTAGCTTCCCAAAGACCTTTTTATTACAATAATCTGCTTATTGCATGCTCGAAGCATACACAAGCAGACATTGCATCATACACGGGGTTGTGTGGGCTCCCTTGAAAGGGAATCACAACCCCATGTTTTTCATTATACCCATCCACTGAACGTGGCTCTTCGTTCAGCGAGAGTAAAATCGTTCCCACATCATGGAGTGGGAACGGTCCCATGAATTCGCGAGATTCATCTCGCTTCACACATCTACGGAATAGTCCTGTTTCAACAGGATATCCGCAGTGTGCTATTGCGATAGCACCATCGCGATGACTCATCCAGAAATCCCAAAAAGCTTCTTCAAGCTCTTCGGAACTTTGGTGAGTCACGGCAATGTCCTGTAATTGTGGCAAGACATTATCTTTCACCCACTGGTTTGTAACCAGTGAATCATGACAACGCCCGAGAAATCTTGAAATTTCTCTGCCGTCTTCTCGGACAATTGCCGCGATAGCAAACACCGAGCCATAGAGCCCATTGGTCTCGGCGTCAAGGGAGAATATTTTCATATTTCCCCCTTGAAATAATTTATTAATCCCGCCTGAGTTTCCTCAGACGGGGAAACAAATCCAGCGTACTGATTGCCCAGCCAGTCACTGGATTTAACTTTAAACTTTTCATGCACTTCTTTAGCGCGAGCGCCAAAGTAAACGCACTTGTCAGTCATGACGAGAAGACACTCGTCATACTGACCAAAAAGCCGGTCAGTGTAAGCACCGATTGCATTGCTCTCGCAATTCACCAGCACTTTACGACCAAGCCACTGCGCCTCATCAAGGTCACGAATGGCTTGTGCCTCTTGGTCAGGCGACACTCCTTGAGCGCAGCGATCTGCCTGACGAATCGCTGTTATTTCCCCCTGGCTTGCGCCATTCTTGACCATGCCGGTAATATAGGCACGATCATTTATGGCAACAAGTTCCTGGTACCTGTTGAGCTTTTCACCCAACATACAAGCAACTTGCTCGAGGGAGGACTCATGGACAATCTCACGATCACCCTGAGCATGGTGGTCTATGGTGAGGGCATTCCATGAGGGGGTGCCCGATAGCTCAACGCCAATTACTTGGCAATAAGCATCTTGAGCAAGAATTTCTTCAATAGAGGAAACAATCTCACTCTCCAGATTTTCCCAACTCGCACCCCACGCTTGCTGGGAAATAAACACCCTTTCTCCACTACGATGGAGGAGGTTGATACTTTCAACCGCCTCAAGATCGTTTTGAGGAATGATCCAAGCACGATTCATACCCACCTCCTTTGTGGGGTTTTTATCCTCTTCGAAATTCTGGTTTTCCGAAGAAGATTCTGTGAAAAATAACTCGCCATTTTGTTCCCAGGCGACACAATCCTGGTTAGCGAGATTTCTGATTTGAACTGCAAAAATCGGCAATTGTTCTTTTAAAGAACACTGCCCCTCGGCAATCCAGATAGTTTCTGACTGCACCTCTCCTGTATCGGAGAGGATCCACATGCCAGCGGCTCTGTGGATGTCACAGAGACCAAGCTCTTGAGCTTGACTCTTCATCCACTGGACCACTGACTCTGGAACTGGTGATCCGGTCTTTTGGACCGTTGGGATGTATATTGCATCCCTCGTATCCTCAAAGACCTCTCCCTCGATTCCATCGAGGGAGTCCACCTGAGACCAGAATCCCAGATGAGGCTCAAATGTCGCCCCACCTGCCACGCTAAGTGCTGCAAACGGGTCAAACAATTTTACCTTCATATCTCCCCCCTTGCCTCGCCTTAACTTCTACTTTTTCAAGTAGTAAGTGGACATGAGACAAAAATGAGATATTCGGTTATTCACCGCTTCTTGTAATAAATTTTATTATTACGAAAAGTAGTGAATAACCACTTAATGAACTTTACAAAATCCTCCTATTTTTTCTTTTTTCAAAAATCATAAACTGAATTTATAATCTTTGAGAAAAGCTCAAGCGTACAGGCACTTGAGCAAACCATTAACCGAAACTCCTCCTGCAAGGAGTTTTCCTCAGACCTCCTCGCCGGTAGGGGTCTGGGTTTCTTCTGCTTGGATGACCCAAGCAAAGGACTTACTGGAAAGGATATAATCCCTTCCAGTATTTATCCCTTCATAGGTATGAAGGGATAAATACAACCTGGTCTGCCCCATGGCAGAACCAAGGTTGGTCCCCAGGTCATCGAGAATTTCCTCGATTTCCTGGTTGGAGAGGTTATCCACATACATGGACACCTCTCCGGAGAAGGTCACGCACGGCTCATTACCCGAGCCAGCCTTACCTTCTCCTTCCGGCCAGGCATAGATCACCGTGCCCGAAGACACGGTACCTGTGAGGAACGGCAGCCCGGCGGCTGCGCGTTCCTTCATCCAGGCCTCAACAACCTGGATGCCCTGCTCCAAGGTGTGAAGCACTCCAGTAGGGCCATAGCCCTCCTGGAGTCCACAAGTAATAGCATACTTGCGGAGAGGGATTTTTGACCCCTCAACTTTTTTAAATTTTTTCATATCTCCTCCCTTGGCTCGCCTTAACTTCTACCTTTTCAAGTAGTAAGTGGCTAGAGACAATTTTTGAGATACTGGTTATAACAACCAAATTAGCGCAGAAGCAATCTTTTAAGTCCATTTTATTAATGTTTGACTAGTTGCTTCTGCTGAATTTTTTTCAGCATGATTCCACGCTAATTTAGTTGCTATAACTTGTTTTTTATCCAAGTTAAACAATATTTAACGAAGATAAGATTTTTTTTCAAAGAACTATTTTCCAACCCTCAAGGTCGATCCTCAATATCAAACTATTATCTTTTGGGTAACAATTTGATTAAAGGAGGGAAGCGAGTAACCAAACACGCTTCCCAAAACCGATGTAAATTTTTATGCAGTCAGAATTTGCAAACTGACCGAAACCCTAATGTCCCATTAGAACTTTAAGGGCTTCTTTTTGGGTTTTAACCTTCTGCGGGTTGTCTCGCAGAAGAAATTCCCCGGTCGTTGGGTCAAATATGACCCGACAATCTGGCGGAAAAGATAATTTATCTCCCACCATAGCTCGGTGGGAGACTAATAGTCCATACTGCTGTGCAAGCACAGCAGATGTTGAGTCTGTCGAATCATAATAAGGGAGATAATACCCGTTGGGTATTATCTTAAATGCCCTGTCTATAAAAAAAGACAGGAGAGAAAATACTACAATCCCTACAATGACACAGCCGATGATTATCATTGCTGTTTTCATATCTCCTCCCTTGCCTCGCCTTAACTTCTACTCTTTCAAATAGTAAGTGGTCTGGGGCAATTTGAGATACACTCGGTTATTCACCGCTTCTTATGACTAAAATATAATCAGAAAAAGTGGTGAATAACACTTGTCGTGCCATAGCCTTGGCGAAGGCAGACATTTTTCAAAGAACTTTCAGAGGACCTCGCGGGTCCTTCAGACCCTCGAGGTCTGATATTTTCCTTAAAAACAAAGTCCCAGTTTTTACCCGGGACATCTAATAAGGAAGTTTCTAGGAGTAAAGAGTGGTTAATTCCTTACTTCCCAGCCGATCTCCTTATTAAAGATTTCGGGTGATGTGGCTTTCTTTCTGCGGTCTCAGACCCTAGTAAAAGGATTTGATAACACGTTACCTACTTGAAAGGACACTTATTAAGTTTGTTCGCGAAACTTGATAGGTGTTTGACCCCGTTTGTGGGGTCTCCTCATCGAACGAACAAGCTAGTTGTAAACCCTTACAAGCATTGAAGAGTTTATAACATTCGCTTATGTTCACCATCTTTTTAAGCACATGGCTTATTGAGATGGCTTTATAGATTTTAAATGTTCTTTTTTTATCAAGCTGTCTTTTTCTGTTTGATATACCATAGTAGCATATCTAATTCTATTTGTCAATAGCCAGTGATAAGTATATAGAAAACATATCATTAAATGCCTATATAATAGGCTTTTTATATACTTTTAATACTCTATATAATTGTCATATTTATATAACATATACTTATAAAATATATTTATATATCTGTCAAACAAACTTGATAATAGTCCAAAAATATGATATAATATCATTATAAGCCTTTAAATAAAGGGTTTTATCAATAATTTAATCATTTAAAAAGTTATCCACACACCCCCGCCTTCGCAAAAGCTTCGGCGCGGTGTGGCCAAAATATATGCACAAAGAACTACTTATAGAGCTTGGATTGTCCCAAAATGAGGCCATTATATATGAATATTTGCTTACAAATGGCGAGTCATTAGCCGGAAATATAATTAAAAAAACCCCTCTAAAGAGAGGTGTTGTGTACAATGCACTCACTGATCTATTCAAAAAGGGGCTTATAAAGCAGTCCAAAAAGGGCAAAATCCTCTCTTTTTCCCCAAATCACCCCGATAAACTAAGGGAATATATGGAAAATAGGGAAAGAGAGGTCAAAAAGGCTGAAATAAGCCTTGAATCACAGATGCCTTTGCTACTGTCAAGCTTCAATCTTGTTTCAAGCCAGCCAGGAGTAAGAATATATGAGGGAAAAGATGGGCTAGCTAAAACTCTAAATGACTCATTATCATCTAGAACAGAAATATTAACCTACGCAGATATATTTGGCATGGAGAAATACTTAGGTCGTGCCAATGATAAATATGTACAAAAAAGAAAAGAGCTAGAAATTACGAAAAGAGGAATAGTTCCAAACACTGATTATGCCAAAAAATATTTGAAAGACTATGATAAATCTGTAACTCAAATCAAATTTATTGATGCAAAAAAATATCCACTCTCACTAGAAATGGAAATTTATGATAACAAAATTTCTTTTATGACTTTTTCTGATAAGAAATTAATAGGAGTAATTATAGAAAACGAAGAGATTTACAAAACCCAAAAATCTATATTTGAGATTGTTTGGGAAAATGCGAAAGAATAATCTAAATTATTATAGAATAAGCATCTCGAGTCTTGTCTATAATGTTATTCTTAATAAACAGAAGCGCATCCATTGGGGAACCTACGTTCTTGAAATCTTCTAGAAAATGACTCCTTGCTTGTTCTTTACTTCTATACATAGCAACATAATAATTTATCACAATTGGTTTTATAATTTTTTCAAAATATTCTAACTGCACTTCTTTGCTTAAAACAGAAAATTTTGCAATAGATGCTTCTGGATTTGCAATAACTTGATTTGAATGAATCCAATCTTGCCTATTTGAAGTATATGAACTATAAAACTCTCGAAATCCGACTCTTTCTTCTTTGCCTTCTGATTTTAATTCAAAACTCATTCCAGTAATATTTTTTGGATAATAAAACTCTGGAATTCTTGAATCATCAAACCATGATTCTTTTTTTATCTCTTTAGCACAACTAGAATAAATTCCGACTATCTTATCTTGAGAGAACTTAAATAAAGAAGATGAATAAAACTTATTTAAAACAGTGCTTATATTTGAGATATCGGCATTATTATTTAAATATTTTTCTAATTCTATCTTAACCTGTCTTAGTTGTTCTTGTAATAAAATTAGCTTTGAAGAAATTTCTGATAGAGTGTTATTGTTTAATAAAATTCTAGATTTCTTTTCCTCTATTTGAGGATTTATCATATTATTTTTAATATCTCCAAAATCTGATTGCCTTGTTTTTTCTATTTCAAGTTTTTTTATTGATTGCTCTAAATCAATATTAGATCTATTTAATCTTTGAGCTTCTCTTATAAATTCTTCTATCTCAGTATTTATTTTATATATTTCTTGTAAATAATTATTATACCCCACGTCTTCCAAGCAAGACAAATAAACAGCTAAATTCATAATAGAATCTTCCAAATCAAGACCACCTATTTTATTTTTCTTAATAATAATATTTACAGCGTCTTTATTTTCGTTTAACAACTTATAAATGCTTGTTATTTTTGCTAGAATATCGTATCTACACTCTTTTTCGTGACTAATCTTTAATCCATTTTTTGCTAAAATTATTGCAACCTCATCTTTTGGATATTGAGACAATTTAGACATTAAATCTTCTTCTGATTTATTAGGATTTCTTGCTTTTGCTTTTTTCAAAACGCTTGGCTCTACCATAGAATCAAAGGTTCTAGCAATATTCTTTTTATTTTGATATAAATTATTTATATAAAGAGATTCTTGTAAAAATTCCTCATCATTTTCTTTTGGGTATGTTAATACATCCATACTCAAATTAAAAGTTTTTTTGTAAGTATTATAAAATTGCTTGTCATAGCCCCCCATTTCCTCAGCCACTATTTTTGGATCTCCGCCAACTAATCCAAGTGGAAAATCATTTCCATTATCGTATAAAAGCTCATAATTTGTTTTTTGTATACTGTCTATAATTACAAGTTCTGATCTTTTTTTCTGATTATTAAGCCAAAAAATATAAGCAAGAGAATCTATTGGTTTTTCTACTCCACCAAATTCTGGCTTACTTGTTATTCCAACTGGCAGATAGACATTTTTATTTGTATCTGGTATTTCTCTAGAATATTCTAATATTTGCTCAGAAATATCATTTCTAAAATTTTCTGGCAAATTAACTATTTCTTTTTCGTATAGCAAATTAATTATTTTCTTTTTTGCATTTTCAATAAGTGTTTCATTTTTCTTTTTGTTATCATCACTAGTTCCATAAAAAGCATCTAAATTCTCTAATTCACTTAATTCACCTTTTAATAAATTCAATGTTTGCGTTTTTTGTTTTGATGTATTATCAAAATCATTTAAAATATTTGTAACGGCATCCTTTAATTCTTCTTCGTTGTCTAATTCTTTTAATTTTTCATACAAAACATTAAGCCTAGAAGTAGATCCAGATAACAATTGCGTTCTAAGCTTTCTCTCATTGAAATCTTCTGATAAATACTTTGTAAAAAATTCTTGTGCGCCTTCTATTATTTTATCTGTAATTGATAAAATTTTTGAATACCTTTGGAAAACATTGTTATTAAAATCCTTGTCGGATATTTTTTTATCTAATAATTCACCTATTTCTAATATTTTATGGGCGCTTGAAACATCATCTTCACAGCTTACAAATGTTGATAAACCATCTTTTCCATACTTCCTTGCTAAATCAAATAATTCTTCTCTGTTTTCCAATTCATAATAAGCGCTAGCCAGCCATTGTTGCTCTTTCCAAGAAAGATTATGTATTCCAATAAGAGCCTTCTTAGAAAACTCGTCACCAACATTTTTTATATATTCATAGCTTCCTATATTTTTTATTCTATTAAAATAATCTTCATTTGATTCATTTTCTTTTGGTGGACAGCTCGTTGTTATATTCCATTTTTCTAACAATCTTACTAACTCGTCCTTACCAAAATCCAACCTAGATCTTAATTCTCTTTTTGTAAGAATACGATTATACCTTGACTGCACTTCTTGTTTTTTTGCTTCTATATCTTCTATATCAACTAAATCCCATACATACTTTAGTTCTTCTTTATTACCCGTCACTTCGACAATACCAGCGTGATCTCTATCAAGCAAAACGACCTTTAATTGATCAGTAGAAATTTTATCGACATTGCCATTTTTATTTTTATACTCAAAAAATTTTCTTCCAATATAATATCTAGCCCCCTTTATCATTACATATTTAGCACCAGATTTATCGCTCAATTCAAATTCTTTTCTTAATAATTCTCCAGAATACTGCTGTGTATTTATATTAAAATCTCCTAATTTTAAAATTTGTAAATTAAAAAGGTTTGGACATTTATTTATAATATTTTCACCACTAAATACATCTTTTGAACCTTTATTATTCCTAACAGTTGTTAGATTAAACTTAACGAATTCATTTTTGCTTTGATCCCAAATTAATAATTTTCCTCTTTCGTCTCTTTGTGCTTTAAATTTTCCAAAGATTCTTTGAAAAACTTTTATTTCAAAAATAGAAATTATTTCTCCATTTTTCAAAACAATATCTTCGCCCAATCTAAAAATAAAGGATCTAATATTTTCCTCATCAACTCCCAGTTTTTTAAGATTATCAATATTAAAAAAATCTTTTGCGTTATTTGGAAGTTCTACAATAAATCTTTCTTTTTGATTATCCAGGTTGTTCTCAAAGCCATTTTTATCTACAACGTTTATTTGTTGCAAAGCATTAAAAATAGTTTTAATATCAATTAAGATGCTATTTGTATTTAAATCCTCAGACGCCCGACCAATATAAACTTTTTTTTCTAATTCCCCAACAAATTTATTAATATCAAAATTACTAAAATCAAAAGTTTTTTTATTCCCTACCATTTTTAAAAAACCACTTCTTTCTAAATAACCTTCTATATGGGAATTTATTTTTTTATATACCGCGTCCTGTTGTTCTTGTGGCAAATTTAAAACATCATCAACACTACTATTCCCATCAGACATTCTATTTTCATCCGAAAGCACTGGTCTGCCTCTTTTTTTATGAGCCAAAAAATCTGGTTTTTTACCAAGTTGTGTATTTTTTTGTTCGTTGTATAAATCTTGAGCTAAATTTTCAAACCCTACTTTTCCATACCAATCTTTTTTGATGTCGTTGGGGTTTATATAATTTA
>JAEHGL010000002.1 GCA_019248485.1 Candidatus Komeilibacteria bacterium S5_K13
AAAACAGTCTGGATTATGAACCACACGAAGAGAAAATGTCTTAACTGGCATACACCATATGAGGTATTCAATGGTCAATGCACTTCAGGGTAGAATTTAAAACAAACTATTGACAATATATTTATAAGGTTATACAATATTTTATTAAACTATTAATGGTTTAAAAAAATAAAAAAATACAAGGAGGAAATAATGAAAAATCTACTTGATGAAATGAATGGCATTTTTGATGTTGCCGCTGGTTCCAGAATCACTGATGTTATTACCGAAGCCATTGCTCTTTCGGAGAAGGAAGAGCGCATAATTAGGTTTGAATTTAATGGTGTGATTGTCAGCGTATCTTCGAATTCTGATCCTGAGCTTATTCATCGTGACTGTCTGAGATCTTTTAGTGGTTACATCGATAAGAATGTTGGACCTAATCCGAGCCCTGTTCTTACCGACGAGGAAAGGGCAAGCGACGCTTCCATTGCCAAAGAAAATGAACGTAAAAATCAGGAACGACAGGCGAAGCGTATGGCGGAAAATGAGGCTCGCCGTGAAGCTGTCGAAGCTAAGTTGGTTGATGCTCCAGGCATTGATCTTATAGACGAGGCCTGTTGGCAGAATAATAAAGATATTAACAGTGAAGGCTATGGCGGTGCGGTGATGGCTTATGCGGAACGATGGGCGCGGCTTATGCAAATTGAAATAGCCAATGGAAAAAAGCTTGAAGACGTGGCAGGCGCTACTTCAGATGAGGCGGATTTAGAAGGTATTACTGGTTTTATGACTGGAGGTGCTATATCGATACTTTCACATTGTTGGAAGTATGGTAAGCAGCTTCAACGCTGGTATACATCAAAATAAAATAAAAGACAAAAGCTTCTTGCAGAGACAATCTGCCAGGAGCTTTTTTATTTGTGCGTTGTCGACTCTTGATTTAGTGGTGTATAATAAGAATATTAATAATATTATTTACTAGATCAACCTATTTTGATAGAAAGTATAGAATTATAATTTATAAATTTTTTATATGAAGCATATGAATATAGAAATTAAAGCAAAATGTGAAAATCAAGAAAAAATTAGAAATATTATTAAATCATACAATGCAAAATTTGTTGGCATTGATCATCAAGTAGATACATATTTTAAAGTTCCAGCTGGAAGATTGAAACTTAGGGAAGGTAATATCGAAAATCATCTCATTTTTTATAAACGCGATGATAAAACGGGTCCAAAACAATCAGATATAATTTTTTGCGAGTTTCAAAAGGATTCAGAACTAAGACATGTTTTAGAAAAATCATTGGGAATATTAATAGTAGTTGATAAGCAGAGAGAAATATATTTTATTGATAATGTTAAGTTTCATCTGGATGTTGTAAATGGTCTTGGAACTTTTGTGGAGATAGAAGCGATTGATGACAGTGACATTTTTACAAAAGATGACTTAATAAGGCAATGCAATAAATATTTGCAGATATTTGAAATAAAAGAATCAGACCTACTAGACAATTCTTATAGCGATCAGTTATTGGAGAAATTGAAAAAATATAATAAGCCAAGATAACAACTGTGAATAAGTAATTTAAGTCAATAATATGCCTATTATAAGGCATCTTTTCTATATTGCTTTCTTCTGATAGGATTAATATATATAGAATTTTGAATGATGCTCGCCTTGGCGTAGCTGAAGCTCCGCTTCGGCGAAGCCAGGAATTTAGAATTTTGAATAAATGTAGAATTTAGAATTTAGAAATAAATATATGGAACACTTAATTCAAGGTATAGTTAGAGACGCAGAGCATTTGAAAGACAAATATACAGATCAAAAAGATATTCCAGTTAACTATGTTTGTATTTTTTGTCAGTCAGAAAAAGAAGAAATTAATTTTCTAGAAGAAGCTCATAAAATTGGAAAGATAATACAGGAAACACCATCTGGCTCACTATTTAAAATATCAATAGATACTATTGCGGGCAAGCTACAATTACTAAAAATTAGAAAACCAGATTTATCAAGACCCGAGCGTGGTGATGCTGATTTCACAGTTTCTGACTATTTTTCTTTTAAAGAGAAGTATTTGAAAGAAACGGGATTTTCACTTACAAAAAGAGAGGGCTTTGAAATGATAGAATTATATGAAAAAGACAATAATGTAAGAGTGTATTTTTCTTTTCCTCCATTAGATAAACAATTTAATTTAACATAATTATGGAAAGCATAGAGCCACGTTTTGAAAACAAGGAAAAGTTACGAGATGTTACTATAGTATTTTTAGTGAAAAAGATAGAAGAAAAAATAACAGAAGTTTGCTTAGCAATGAAAAAGCGAGGGTTCGGTGTAAATAGGTGGAATGGACTTGGCGGAAAAGTAGAGAAAGATGAAGAAATTCTTGAGGGAGCTATGCGAGAAACAGAAGAAGAAATAGAAGTACAAATAAAACAATCTAACAAGGTAGCAGAAATATCTTTTTATTTTCCGCATAATGAGTTGTGGAATCAAAAAGCTCATGTCTATATTTGTGAAAACTGGGATGGTGAGCCAAAAGAGACCGAAGAAATGCGCCCAGACTGGTTTAAGGTCGATGAAATTCCATATAGTGATATGTGGCCAGCAGATAAGTATTGGATTCTAGAGGTAATGAATGGCAAAATAATAAAAGCAACTTTTGTATTGGGTGAGGGGGATGTGGTAAGGGAAAAGACTGTGGAGGTTGTTGAGTTGAGGGGTTTTAATTTTATATAAATAATTAAAAAATATGAATAATAATGTATTTATTTTCCATGGAACAGAAGGATATCCAGAAGAAAATTGGTTTCCTTGGATGAAAGAAAAGCTCGAAGAAAAAGGATGCACTGTTTTTGTACCACAATTTCCATCTCCACCAATAGTACCAGCAAAAATTTCAGAATGGTTTGATGTGTTAGATGGACATAAGGAGTATATTAATGAAAATACCATAATAATTGGCCATAGTTTGGGAGGTGTTTTCGCTTTGAAGGTATTAGAAAGATTACAGAGCCCCATCAAGGCCACATTTTTTGTTGGAACACCTGTTGGAGTAAGACCAATTCTTAATTATGATAGAGATAGTAGTTTTTCGGGGTTTGATTTTAATTGGCAAATTATTAAAAACAATGCAAGGCATTTTGATGTGTATCAATCAGACAATGATCCATATGTATCACTTGGAAATGGAGAGCAATTAGCAAAAGAATTGGAAATTGAACTAACTTTTATTCCAAATTCAGGGCACTTCAATAAAGCGGCTGGATATTTATCTTTTCCGGATTTATTGAGTAGGGTTGAGAGTGTTTTATAAAATAGAATTAAATAAACAAATAAAAATATGGAAAACATGGAAAAAATTGAGACATTAACTCAGTCACAAGAAAAGGGAAAAATATTTGAAAATTACGGTGATTTTTATAAAGAATATAAAGAATGTTCAGAGCTAAGAAGTCCTATTGTTAGAATTCATAACAAAAAGATAGAAAATTCTTTATTAGTAGATAGTGCGGATAATTTTGTAGATTCATATGCTTTTAAAATAACCAATTATTATGCAAATATGAATATAGAAGATGAAAATAGAAAAGTAATAACCGGGTTTGTATTAAAAAATGATACAATTTCTCAATATCAAATAGAGTTGGTTAAGAGAGAATAGTAGAATAATTTGAGCTTTTGTTAATTGAATTAAAATAATATTAGTTATTTATAATGTCTATTAATTTAATAAAAAAAGAATTAAATCATTACAAAACATTGCCTCATAGAGCGAGGCTTCTTGTCACAGCATATAATCTTCGTTCAATTGCTCAGCCAATATTGTCGCTTTTTATAAATGCTTTTATATGGCGCATGACTTCGTCAATTATGCTTGTCCTTGTATATAGTCTGGGATATTTTTTTGCACTGCCTATAGGATTTATTGTGAATGGCAAAGTTTTGAGAAAATTTAGTTTAGTACAAACTCATTTTGCAGGAAACATGCTTTCAATTCTTGGGGCAACTGCAGTAATTTTTTTTCATAGCTCGTCTGTCATAAATCTATTAATCTTTGGTATGATTTATGGACTTGGAAATGGTATTTATTGGTCAAGTAGAAATTATCTTAGCTATCAAGAAACTGATTCAGATACAAGAACATATTTTTTTAGCATTGTATCAGCATTAGCCTCAACAATAACTATTATAGTTTCATTTTTAGCTGGCTGGATTATTGCATTTTCTGATATAAGTAGGCTTTATTCTGCATTTGTGGCCTATGTCTTTGTCAGTGCAATCGCAATAATGTCTTTGTTTGTCTCGGGATTAGTGCTTTCAAAATCGAATTTTAAAACTCCAAGAATTAAGGGCATTTGGCATCCTTATATTTCAAAAAGATGGAATATTGTAAGGGCGGTAAATTTCTCGATAGGAATATTTGAAACAATTGTATCTCTTATTACAACGTTACTTATATTAAACTTCTTAGGTAACGAAGGAATACTTGGTACTATAGGAGCGGTCATTAGCATTCTTACAATTGTTCTTATGTATTTTTATGGTAGATTTTCAAAAGATAGTCATCGCGAAAAAGTATTTTTTATTATGCTTTTAATCTCAGTTGTGTTGGCTAGTATCCTAGCTTTTGGAAATAGTAATTTTACAATACTGCTATATGTACTTCTTTCTGGAATGCCACCATCTTTTTATTGGCTTGTTTTTTATCCATGGCAAATGAATATAATGGATGAAGAGTTAATAAGTCATGAATCAGATAAATATCCACTAATAGTTGATTGTGAAATTTTCTTAGATTTAGGAAGAATTATTGGCATACTAATATTTATGGGACTTATATATATATTTTCAAGCAGTGTTGCTTTACTTATTACACCTCTTGTGTTGGCAGTTTTACAGGTATTATTATTTGCTATAATTTGGAAAAAGATATCGTGGAAAAAGATATAAATAATTAGTTAAAATAAATTTATGGAAATACCTGCAACATTTGAACAAGGAAAACCGAGTCAAAAACAAATTGATATCTTTTGTAGAGAAGTAATAGAAAAGAATGTGGGGTTGAAAGAAAATATTTTGAAATGTATGCACACTCTTTCAGAAAAAAATGCACCTATGCCAGTAGTACATATTACATCAAATGCTATACAGATTGGAGAAAACAAAATAGATACAGGTTTTGTAAAAAATATAATGAATAATGGTTTCAAGAAGAAAAACACTAATGTCGGCGTATTTTTAGAGGGGTCTCGAAAGAATTTATTAGCTAATCCAAGCTATTTTGAACTACATCCAGAGGAATTTGTAAAAGCAATCAAACTATTTGTGAAAAGGTATATTCATCATGGTTTTAGGGCAAATAAAAATATTTTAGGTGAACTAAAAAATGATGGCGTTGGTGTCCCAGAAATGATGATTATAGAGGGTGATTTAGAATTACAACACGGAAGTGATTATGATGATCATTATATATTAAAAGAAGGAGCTTCCCTAGATAAAATTATTGGTAGTATAAATTTAGGCGAACATAATAGCGCATCTTCTCTGGAGGATATAGATTACATTGTCAGCAAATTTATTGAGCTGTTATATGGTTATTATACGAAATAAAAATATGAAAAAATATAGATAATTATTTAAAATAAATTTTATGAATTTACAAAACAAAACAATTATAATTACAGGCGCTAGCGATGGACTTGGTAAAGAAATTACATATCGTCTAGCAAAAGAAAACACTAACTTGGCACTTATTGGAAGAGATGAAGCGCGACTTGAAGCCATTGCACTTGAATCAGAAAAGCTAGGTGCAAAAAAAGTGATGACCTATGTTTGTGATATATGTGATAGTGAAATGCTAGAAAAAACTATAAATAATATAATTACTGATTTTGGAAATGTTAACATCTTGATAAATGATGCAGGGATTTGGCAAAAGCTTATGAAAGCAGAGGAAATTAGTAAAGATGTTGTTGATGAGGTAATTGGCACAAATCTTGTAGCACTTATTAATACTACAAGACTATTAATTCCAATATTAAAGAAAAACAAAGAATCAGCAATTATTAATATTGTTTCAAAATCAGGAATAATGGCTCAAGAGGGTCAATCGGTTTATACAGCTTCCAAATATGGAGTAAGGGGATTTACAGAAGTATTGCAACTAGAGTTAAAAGATACTGGAGTTAGGGTGGCGGGTTTATATCAGGGCGGAGTTGACACAAAAATGTTTGAAAAAATGGGAGAAGATTTTAAAACAGATGAGTTTACTAGTCCTAAGGACTTAGCAGATGTAGTAGTATATATGTTATCTCAACCAGAAAAGATTTGGCTGTATGACGTAAGGGTGGATAGATAATATTTTTTAATAAATAAAATATGGGTAAAGCATTAAAAGTAATATTAGTCATAATAATACTTGGATTAAATTTATATATAATAAAAAATAATATAGGAATTTTGTCATCTAGAATAAATATCAATAGCGCTCCGTGTGAAAAAGTTATTACTTATACACTAGGCTCTGTTGATGGAAAATTTGGTATATCAAATGATGAATTTTTGTCTGCAATAAATGATGCAGAAAAAATATGGGAAGATGGGATTGGTAGAGACTTGTTTGAATATTCTGAAAATGGAAAATTGAAAATAAATCTTGTTTATGATGTTCGCCAAGAGACAACATCAAAACTTGAAGACTTGGGCCTCGATGTAAAAAATAGTAAGGCATCATATGATTTAATACAGGCAAAATACAATACGCTTAAATCAGAATATGATAGTGAATTAACAAGTCTTAATACTTCAATAAATAATTTAAAGATTCAACAAGATAAATATACAAAAGATGTGCAGTATTGGAATTTGAAAGGTGGTGCAACTCCAGATGCTTATAATAGTCTTGAAAAACAAAGACAGTATCTTAATTCGCAAAGTAGCTCAATAAATCAAGCACAAAATAATTTGAATGCAAAAGTAGATAACTTAAACGCGTTAGTGTCTACTCTAAATAACATGGCAAAATCATTGAACTTGAGTGTCGGTGAGTATAATACTGTGGGTGATAAATTGCCCAGCAGTTTTGAAGATGGTTTGTATGAGTCAAGTTCAGAAGGAGAGCAGAAGATTGATATTTATCAGTTTGATGATTATAATGCATTAGTGAGGGTTTTGTCTCATGAGTTGGGGCACGCAATAGGACTAGAGCACTCGCAGAATCAAAATTCAATAATGTATCCAATAAGCACAGAGTCAAATAGGGTGTTGACGAAAGAAGACATCTTAACATTAAAGGATTTTTGTTCATCTGTAGATAAATAATTAATAATGAAAACTATGATAGATCAAAAAATTATATCAACAGGCTGTTGTGAGCCATTTAACCCAGAATTATGGGACAACAAAGAAACTCTTTGGCAAGACAAGCTTTTTGTAAAAGACAGTATTGTTAATTTTTTTCATATCCCAATTAATATTGGAGCAAAGATTGCCAAAAATGCAAGGTTAATTGAAAAGGTGAGTGCAAACGCAGAACATCAATTAATGCTTTTTGATGAAAAATCTCTTTTTGGATCTGATATTTATATTGATGTTACAAAAAATGTTCTTGGCGCGCAGATGGCAAAATTATCAGGAACATTTCTGACAAAAGTATTTGAGGGCCCATATCAAAATATGGGGAAATGGATACAAGAGATGAAACAATATGTGAAAAGCAAAGACAAGGAAGTAAAAAAGTTTTATTTTTTCTATACAGCATGTCCAAAATGTGCAAAAGCATATGGAAAGAATTATGTAGTAATTTTTGCACAGATAAAATAATTATTAATATTAAATAAAAAAATATGATAGCAAGCTGGGTAATGTATGCATTTGGTTCGGCGGTATGTTTTACCGGTATGACGCTTGTCATAAAAAAGTTGTTTTTAATGAATGTGCCTCCACTTGTACTTAATATGTTTATATTTGGAATCACATTCACAGGTTTTATTATTTGGAATGTAATCAATAAATCAAAAATACATATAGGATTAAGTGTCATACTGTTTTTAGTGCTGGCCTCTGTGTTTGCAGTATTTGGAAATTATTTGGATGTTTCTGCTGTAAAAAATGCCCCTAATCCAGGATATGCAGGTGCCCTAAAAGCAACTCAGATCATTTTAATAGCATTACTTGCACCCCTTTTATTTAATTCAAACATTTCGTTATTAAAAATACTTGGTATTATATTGGTTTTAATTGGTGCTGCTATAATATCTATTTTTTAAACTAGTAAAAAATAAATATGATTAAATATAATATAAAAAAAGAAACCATACCAATATTGCTTATTGTTTTTGCAATTATTTTTAGTGGAATAACTTATAATTTATTACCAGATAAAGTTGTGAGTCATTGGAATTTTTATGGAACAGCAGATGGCTGGAGTAGTAAAAATTTTCAAGCAATGTTTTTCCCAGGATTAATATTATTTATGTATATTTTATTTTTGATTTTACCCAGAATTGATCCAAGAAGAGATAGATATAAAGAGTTTGAAAAAGTTTACTCTATTTTTAAACTAGTAATACTTAGTTTTTTCTTTATATTATTTATAGCAACTACTCTATATAATTTGGGCTATAACATGAATATTGGAAAGTTAATAAGTTTCCTTGTCGGAGTTATGATGATAGTTTTGGGCAATTATATGGATAAAATAAAAAGAAATTGGTTTGTCGGAATAAAAAATCCATGGACACTATCATCAGAAAGTGTTTGGAACAAGACGCATAGATTCGCTAAGTGGGTTTTCATGATTTTTGGTATATGTATAATTACTGCTCCATACCTATCAATTTTTTATGGCACAGGATTATTTATACTTGGTATTTTTCTTACTGTGTTTGGAACGATGATTTATTCTTATATTATTTATAAAAAAGAAAGAAAAAATATCTAAAGATAGCTTATTTATAATTAAGTTAATTTATATGGTACTTTCATCTTATAACAAATTAAATTTATTTATTAAAAGGCATTTTTTCTCATTGCTTCCATTTTTGACATTTAGAAAAGCTATCAATGTTTTTTTATCATTTATTGAAACGAACTTTAGAAAGGAGCGATGTATTTCAAGACCATTTATTTATAGAATTGATCCTTGTTCAGCATGTAATCTAAGATGTTCATCTTGTGAGTCTTGGCAAACTGATACAAAAGAAAAAAGAATAATGAGCTTAGAGGACTTCAAAAGTATTATAGATAAAATAAAAAAATATGCACTTAGGGTATCATTGTACGATATGGGCGAGCCACTGCTAAACAAAGATATATATGAAATGATATCTTATGCAACTAAGAACAATATAAGCACTCTTATTAGCACAAATTTTAATCTTTTTAAAAAAGAAGACATTTCAAAATTATTTGACTCAGGTCTTACAGTATTAGAGCCATGTTTGGACGGATTTTCACAAGAAAAATACTCTCAATATAGACAGGGTGGAAATGTGGAAATAGTAAAACAAGGTTTGATAGATATAATGGAATATAAGATAAAAAATAAAAAGAAATATCCTATTGTAGATGTTCAAGTAGTAGCATTTGATCATATAAAAGATGAATTGAAACAAATTGATTCTTTTTTAAAGAGGATAAAGGTAGATAGAGTTACTTATAGACAAGAAAATTTGGGATATGATGTTAAAGATGAGGTAGCCAAAAAGAAGATATTTAAGCGAACCTGTTTTTGGTTGTATTTGGGCTGTATGATAAGGCCAGACGGAAGTCTTTATCCATGTTGTGGAAGAGACTTTGATAGATTTTCATATGGGAATATATTAAATCAAGAGTTGAGAGATATTTGGAACAACAAATATTACAAGCTTTCAAGAAATTTTTTCTCTAAGAAAAAAAAATCTCTCAGCGAAGAAGATTTGAAAAAAATACCGTGCATTACTTGCGACGTGTTTGTGAGAAAGTAAATTTATTAAGGGGCTTTTTGAAAAATAGAGGCCTTTTTGCCTCTCTATTGTACGCATTGACAAATAACTTTTAATGTGGTTGTATTAAGATATCTTTGAAAATATAATCTTTGGAGGAAAAAATGAAAAAGATATTATTATTCCTGATCTGCATAATGTTTTTTGCATCATTGGTCGTGGCGCAAACAACTTATGATTCTGATTTTGTCTGTCTGGATTCAGCAGATGGAATAACTTTTTGGGGAGTTACTGATTCTACTGATGTAAAATTATTAAAATTTACATTGGTGGTAGATGTAATATTTATTTTAGAATCTATTGATTTGGCAGATACCCTTATTTATAAACAGGTGGTGGTATTTAGTGAAGAAAGAGTTGGGATTAGTACCGAAACTAATACATATGTTTATTATGATGGTTATCAAATCCCCGACTTTGCTTATTGTAATCTTTCTCCCGTTTATTATAATCTCAGTACACCGATTAGAGAAATCAAAAAATGTGATAGTAGCTCTATGTATGTTTTGTATTCTTCTGGAGTTATTGAACTCGCCTTTTATGACTTCCGAACGAGGAATCAGTTTTGCAGTCAGAATAATACAGTAGTAACAATAAGTTGTTTTGATATCCGTTTAGGGGCGCCAATTCAATTAATATGTGGCGGGTATGAAGTTTTGAATAATGATATGGCAGGCCAGATTTCTATTTTTGATGAGCTTCAATATTATTCAGTGCCAATTATATCTTGTGCATATGGACAATACTCAGAGATAAGCAAGGTTATCAATGATGAGTCCGGTGTCTTTTTCATTGCAAAAGAAAATATGGCTCCACCATATGGTTGGGGAGCATTTAGTCTTATCAAAATAAATCAGAGTACTAATTTTAGCGAAGAGTTATTGGTTCAGATGCCTACACATTATTTTGCTCCAATGTTTTTGGTAAAAAATGGAAACTCTATATATTTTGCTATGGGCACTGCAGTTGCCAGATATGATCTAGATACCACTGGCATGGGTTGGCAATCTGTATTGAATACTCCATACGGAGATATTGCAAAAAACATGTTTATTGCTGGGAATAAATTAATAGCGTCATTTGAACACTCCAGTGACTATGGATATTTTGTTGTATTAGATATTCAAGGTGTATCTATCGATGACAATACAATAGCCTCACCAGAGATTGTTATGAGCAATTATCCAAACCCATTTCGTGGGGAAACCAAAATTTCGTTTTCACTTCCTAAGACTGAAGACGTGAAATTAGAGATTTACAATATCAAGGGTCAATTGGTGAGGACCTTAATTAACGGTCAGAAGTCTGCCGGTGCCAACAATGTCGTCTGGGATGGAAGCGATGATAATGGAAACGAGGTTACCAAGGGTGTTTATTTTTATAAGATAAGGTGTGGTAGCTATTCAGTTACCAAAAAAATGATCTTTATGAAATAAAAAGTATAAGCCGAGCGTAGGAATCTACACTCGGTTTTTTTTGTATGTATTTTCAGATTATTTTTTTATGTATGCAAGCGTATTTGAATCTTCGTAGAGCATTGTCCACTCACTAGAGCCTTTTATATAATCTATAACAACATTTTCTTTGTTGTTTAGTTTTGCCTCATTAATTTTTAGTATATTTTTTTCAAACCAGTCTAGTCTGGTATCTGTTTTTTTGTTAAAAACTATCATATTGATTTTATATTCAGATAGTTTGTTATAAACACTGCTTTTATCAAAAAAATTATAGTATTCCTCTAGAATAGTTTTGTCTTTGAATTCGTATTGAGGTAGGCGCCCATCAATAAAAAGTCTCATATCAGGATGATTGTATATGAAATATCCTCCCCATGTATAATAATTAAATATTTTGTATTTTTTGTATTGAGGGTTGATGTCTAAAAATTTTGAAAATTCACAAGGGTAATAATTACAATAATTACTAAAAGGATTGCTGGTCGGTTTTATAAAAGTAATGATATATATAGAAAATACTAACATTAAAAAAATAGCAACAATTTTCAAAAACTCTATTTTTATGTATTTATAATAATTTCCAAATAATTCGTCTACAAAGATAGTCAAAAAGAAAAATGAACTAATAAATAAAAGTGGCATATGCCTAAGAGATGATAGGCTCAGATATATAAATATGATAGTGATTAATAATTGCCAATAATAAATATTTTTGACATGCTTTTGTTTGATTGATATTTTTTCAAATATAAGTATGAAAATTATTACTACTATTACGAGTGCTATATAAAATAATTTTGGATATTGAAGTGGTATAAAAGCAAGTGGAGATAGCCATTCTTGAATATGAAATTTGTAAAACGAGTCTCTGTAGTCATATAGGAATTTATATAAATTAAGCCCATAAGGGGTTATTAATGTTGCCAAAAAAGAAAGAAGCGCGGTAATGCCCAATAATTTTATGTGTTTTAATTCAAATATTTTTATATCTCGTTTCAGTGATTTTCTATTTAGTAAGAAAAAGATGATGTCTATAAGTAGTTTAAAAAATAATACAAAAAGTCCTATAAGAAATCCAGCGTGCATACAGGCCCAAACAAAAAATAAGATTATAGTAAATATTGTTGTGGACATTTTTTGTTCTGACTTGAGCTTATCTAGAAGAATAAAAAGTATTATAAGAAATAAGAATGTGATTTCTTGCATTCTTACTCCAAAACTAGAAAGACATGCAAAGAGCCCCAAGATTTGTATTAAGCCTATGAAAATATCAGATTGCAAATTATTAATATATTTTTTCTTTGCATGAAGATTAAGTAGGATCATTCCTAAGAGTGGAACAAGTGCAAAAATTATACTAAGAGTAATATATCCAAAATTTTGGAATATGGAATATGTAATGAGATTTAGTAGCCATTCATGATCAACCCAATTTTGATCTTTAAGTGTCCACATGTATGTTTGTGATGTTGGGACATGATTGTTTTGAAGTATTTCTTCCCCCACTCTTAGATGCCAGCCTAAGTCAGGATCAAGATATGAAAAAGAGTTTTTTAGCAGGACTAAGAATATTAAAATATAAAAAACTAGCCAAAAGGCATAGGTGATTATTTTTTTATAGTTTAATTTTTTTATCATATTTTATATTTACTCTATTTAATAGTATAGTGGATTTAATACAAAAATAATAGATTTCAAAAAACAGGCATCTGATTCAGATGCCTGCACTATTTTTAAAAGTTATTATAACGATCGGCGAAAGTGTTAGTCTGATACTACCGATATTGTATCAGATTACGAGGTTACATTGGTTGTAGTGCTATAGCTTTCTATCGAGCTTCTAGCTGGTAACCTCGTTGAGTAAGTAAATGATTTTCATTTCCTTCTCCGTTTTACTTGGCCTATTAAAGCCTGCCAACGTCCTTATGAACTTTAAAAAAGTTCGTTTGAAAAAGTTGTTAGTTCTCTCTCAGGGGAGAATCCCTAGACACTCGTCAGAGTTCTTGGCGCCTCATTACCCTACCTCAGAGTGTCTATTTTAGTAGGATGAGGCGATGTAGGTCGTCTTGGTACTGCCGACGTGGACAAATCTGTTAATAAACAGATACGGATGGCGTCAGGGCTTGTACCAGGAAGAATACGCAGTAATACCATGTTTCCTCCCCGTTATAGATTACGCATATGGCAATTATATTATAAGTGTCGTTATTTTGTCAAGCTTACATTTTTAGGGATGGTTTTTATTGTTTTTTTCATATATAATTCCCATACGATTATGAAACAAATTGATTTTCAAAAAGAATTAAACGAAGAGCAGTATAGTGTCGTTTCAACTGGAAACGGACCTCATTTAGTGCTAGCTGGAGCAGGAAGTGGAAAGACAAGAACTCTTGTATATCGTGTTGCTTGGCTTATTAAATCTGGAGTAGATCCTAGTAAGATTTTACTCCTTACTTTTACCAATAAGGCTGCAAATGAAATGATGGAGAGAGTTAAGAATATTTTGGAGATTGATAAAAATTTGTGTATTTGGGGTGGAACATTTCACTCTATTGCTCACAGACTTTTGAGAATTTATGGAAGTAATATTGATATTCCAAAAGATTTTGTAATACTTGATGAATCAGATGCAAAGAGTATATTGAAGAATATTTCAAAAGAGTCTTTTCAGAATTTACATGAAAAGAAAAAACCGTCGCCATCCCTTATTAAAGAAGTAGTTAGCTTTTCTCTTAATTCATCCCACACCATTTCACAATCTTTGGAGATAAAATTTCCAGAATGGAAGGACTTTGAAAATGATTTTATAAGTATTTTTAAGGAATATAAAAAAAGAAAAAAGGAAACAAAGTTGTTGGACTTTGATGATTTATTGTACTATCTAAAGAATCTCACTATTCATGACGAAATTGGAAGTGTGTTAGGAAAAAAATGGGAACATGTACTAGTTGATGAGTATCAGGATACAAATTCTATTCAAGCTGAAATTGTTTACAACATATCACACAGCCATCAAAATATTATTGCAGTTGGAGATGATGCACAGAGCATTTATTCATTTCGTGGGGCTGATATAAATAATATTTTGAATTTTCCAAAGACGTTTAAAAATTGTAAAGTTCATAAATTAGAGATAAATTATCGTTCAACTCCTCAGATAGTGAGCCTAGCAAACAAGGTCATATCAGAGAATACAAATCAGTTTACTAAGAATTTGAAATCAATACTTGGTGCAAGTGCAAAGCCAGAACTAGTTGCGCTTCGTAGTAATAAGGATGAAGCAAGGTATATTGTAGATAGAATTGAAAAGTATATCTATGAGGGAATGAAGTCCACTGAAATTGCGGTTTTGTTTCGTGCTGCAAATCACTCTCAGCAACTTGAAATGGAACTAAATGCAAGAGGAATTGCTTATGAAATGAGAGGTGGGCTTAAATTTTTTGAACGTGCCCATATCAAAGATGTTGTTGCATTTCTTAGGATTTTCAAAAATCACAAAGATGAAGTGTCTCTTCATAGGGTGCTTGAAATGTATGACGGTATAGGCGCCTCTACTATAGGAAAAATTTATAAGGAGTTAAAAGGAGTAGAAAAATTAGAAGATTTATTTGATCTTCAAATTAATCTTGGTGAGAGAGCAAAAAAATCTTGGGAAGCATTTTTAAGAGCTATTAAGGCGATACATAAATCAGAAAAAGATGGGCTTATGAAAGTGATAAATGTTTTAATAGATGATTATTCAACATATTTAATAGCAGAATATCCTGACTATAAGCAACGCCAAGAAGATCTTGATCAACTTGCACTTTTTTCAAATAATTATACAAGTCTCGAAGAGTTTTTGTCTGAGATAAGCTTGCAAGAGAGTTTTACTCTAAAGAGTAGTAAAGAAAGCCGTGGAAATTGTCTTGTGCTTAGCACCGTGCATCAAGCAAAGGGGCTTGAGTGGAGTACTGTTTTTGTGATGAACTTAATAGGCGATGCTTTCCCGCATGTATTTGCTACAACAATAGAAGAAGTTGAAGAAGAGAGACGACTTTTCTATGTTGCGATAACTCGTGCAAAAAAACATCTTATTCTTACCTACCCATTGTCTATATTTAAGTATGACGGATTTAAAGAAACAGAAGTCTCGGAGTTTATATCAGGAGTTGATCAAACTCTCATTGATGCAAATTATTTAGCAAAGAGTATGGGATTCTTTTCTTCTTCTAAAGAAGATGGAATATCTTACCAAATCGAAGAAGATGAAGCAACGGAGCGAGAATATTTGCCAAAAATAAATTATTAGATATTTATTAAATCAACCCTGGGTTAGTTTACTAACCCTGGGTTGGAAATAAAAAAATCCCAAAGTCATTTGACGGAGGGATTTTTTTGATTTATTATGTTTATTCTAAATTCTGCACCCTTCCTTTGTTCTTGCCGAGATTGTCATATCTTAGATTTGTGTCAAGATTTTCTATCGTGCTAGATGTATTTTTGTCACAGTATTTGTCGTCTGATGAAATGCTTATATTGTCAGTCAGTAGCAGTATTTTTCCTATGTTATTTTGGTCTGGTTTAAGAGATATTTCAAATTTTGCTTCTTGAGTCTTGTTTTTTGCTAAACTATTTATTTCCCATATGATAGATCTATTTGTTGAAAGAAAATATAAATTACCACTTGTTATACCTTTTTTACCAGTGAATGTTATATTGTAGGGAAGTTTTGTCTCTATTTTTATATTTTCTTGTGAATTTTCTTTGTTTGTGATTTTTACAAATATCCAATAATTTGTAGGGATAGAAACAATTGGAGGAATAGGACCAATGCCTATTTGATCGCCAAAGCTATTGTAGTAATAAGCTGAGGCCCTTATTTCAGGAGGAGTGCAAATTTTTTCTGGGATTGGTTTTAATTCCGGCTTTTGTTCTTTATTAGAAATTGTTGAGACTGTGTTTAGAATAAGAGGTTTTATATTTAACTTTTTAATGTAATTATATGAATAAAAAAACAAAACAACAGTAAGTATAATTAGAAACAATGAATCAGTAATTATCCTTAGCTTTTTGGATCTTCCAAGTACTTTGAATTGTTTTGTAAATATATTAGCCATACTCTTATTATAAATAATAATTATAAAAAATAAAATTTTTATTTGTTTGCAGATATTAGAATTTCTTTTTGATTATCACCTGTAGTATTTATTGAAATATTAAACCCGCCTTTAAAACTTTTTTCATAAGCAAAAAATTGATTTAACAATTTTCCGTTTCCCGTAAATATTTTTATATGACTACCACCATTTGAAGCTGGAGCCGTGATTATTTCACTAATTCCATCATTGTTTATGTCAGAAGTGTTTATGTTTATCCCACCTTTAAAATTTTTGTCATAAGCAAGAAAGCTAGTCAATAAATTTCCTTTAATATCGAATATTTTTACAATTGGCTCCATACCTTTTCCAAAAGAGGTTATTATTTCATTAATTCCATCATTGTTTATATCAGACACCGCTATTTTTACGCCGTATCTTGTGTTTTTGTCATGTGCAAAAAATTGACTTATTAATTTTCCATAATGATCAAATATTCTTACATGAGACCCACCCGAGCTTGCACCCGTAATTATTTCATTTTTTCCGTCATTGTTTATGTCATATACAACAAAGTTTATTCCGCCATTAAAGTTTTTATCATAAGGATAAAAAGAGCTTATTTTTTCTTTGTATTTGTTGTATATATTTATATTTGCCCCTTCAGAACTTATTGTTTCTATTTTTGTATCATTATCGACATCAGTTACAAGAATTTTTGTATTTAGCGTGAAATTGCTTTTTAGGGCAAAGAAACCATTTCTAGTTTGAGCGCCTGCATAATTAAATACTCTATAAAAGTCCCCATTATTAAATGTGGAATTTTGTATTTCTTGATTTGTTTTAAGAAGAATAACGCCTTCGCTTGGTGTAAGATTTAAGTAATTTACTTTTGCCCCATTATTTATTTTAGCGTCTTGTGTCCCTTTAATCTTTTCAAAAACCTCTTTTTCAAAAATATATACCTGATTTTCTCTTGATGAGTTTACAAAAGATGTCGCGTTTTCAAAGTCTCTTCTCCATAAGCCTAAATCTATTTTTGAATTTTTTGATTTTAGATTAATTGGATTAGATATCGGGTTTCCAATTTTGGTATTGTATTCATCATACCAGTATAACTGTGCATGATCTTTGTCTCCATAATCAAATGCAAAGTATCCATTTCCTAAAAGTGCGCTTGTAAGCCCATATCGCATTTTTTTGTAATCATTTAGATTTCCGGTGTTTGCAGTATTTGCATTTATAATTGATACGTTTGGAAGGAGTGTGTTTTGATCAAGATATATGTTCATTGATTTTATCCAAGATTTTTCTCCAAAGTTTTCTATCATAGCACCATTTGAATAAAATAATATATCTTTGTCTTCTATTGAATTTGCAGCAACAATAAAATTATTTCCAGTAAGCGTTTTTGTTTTTGATAACATTTTAATGGTCGCCGACTTCCAAGAGGAGTCAATAAATGATTTATCATCTATGTCATAATCATTGTCAATATCAACCCCTACGTCGCTTATCCAGGAAATACTATTCCAGCCATTGTCATAAAAAAAACCATCCCATAGTCCCGTGCTATAGATTCTTTCTTTTATAAACTCTGGAAATGTGTTGCTCCATGAATTTGGAGTATCTTCTGTAATGTTCAAGAGATGAGTTCCTGGCCAAAAACTTAGCTTATTTCCATTTGTGTCTTTAAGATAGTTTGATTCATTTATTGCTGAGATAAGCTCGCATCTTAATTTTATTTCATTGCTATCACAGTTGTTTCTGATTTCTTGCATTGTCATGTAGGCAAGAATTTTTATACCTGGGTTAAGTTCACGAATTTTTTTTATTCTCTGCGGATTGTTTACTTGGTTTTCCATGTCTAGAATTAGTAGATCCCACTTTGAAAGTTCTATTGCCTCGCTATCAGAGATAGACCATTTTAAGAAGTAGTTTGCAAGGCGAGGAGTGTTTGTTTGTGCCTTACATATATGGTTATAGGGACTAATTAGAAAAAATAGCAAAAATAATCCAAATATTTGATATTTTAGCAATGATGTTTTGGTAGTTTTTGGCTTGTTTTTGATAATTTCCATAGTTTTATCTTAACACATAATATTACATAATATAATGGGTTTTGTCAATACTTGTCACCTCAGAGGTGATGAATTCTCTATTTATGTTGACATATATATAAATATGCGCTACATTTATATATATGGACTCATATTTATATAAATTAACCATATGAATGAAGAAAAGTGTGTTTCAACTTGTAAAACAAGAGAAGACAAATTCAAGTGTCTTGCAACTTGTCGCACAAATGAGATACTTAAAAAGATAAAGACTCTTTCAAACTGTGCAAATAGAAGTGCTTATTCATACAATAGGGAACAAATTGATAAAATATTTTTTTCAATTGAAAAGGCCCTTACAAATGCAAAAGCACAATTTTATTTTCCAGAAGAGAAGGGTGATAAGTTTGAATTGTAATTAATAAAAAGTAAATAACTAATGGTTATATGGTTAATTGATTAGTTGGTTTAGAAATTACTATGCCTACTAATCTTACTAACCTACTAACCCACTAATCTTATGACAGAAATATTAAAAGACACAAATTTTGACGAAACATTAAAAAACAATAAGCATGTACTTGTAGATTTCTTTGCGCAGTGGTGTGGGCCATGTAAAATGTTGGCTCCAATTATGGATGAATTAAGCGAAGAATATAAAGACAAAATTGAGATTGTAAAAATAGACGTAGATGAATCACCTGAGACCGCAAGAAAATTTGATATTATGAGTATTCCTACTATGATATTTTTTGAAAATGGCGTTGCAAAAGATACTGCAATGGGTTTGATTTCCAAAGATATCTTAAAAGAAAAAATTGATAAATTTATTAAATAGTCGAAAGGCGAAAGATATAAGTAAAAAGTTAAAATTACTAAATGCTTCAGCCAAGGGCTGATCCGCCTTGGGCGGAAACTACTAAATTTTAAACACTAAATACTATGCAAACTGCTTATCAAAATGCAATGGAACAACTTAGAAAGGCAAGTGAAATTGCAGAATTGAACAAAGATGTATTGCTTAAGCTTCAAAGTCCAGATAGATTTATTCAGGTTTCTATTCCGATAAGAATGGATAGCGGAGAACTCAAAGTTTTTACTGGTTACCGGGTACAATATGACAATACGATGGGACCGTATAAAGGTGGAATAAGATTTCATAGCGATACTGATTTAGATGAGGTAAAGGCTCTTTCGTTTTGGATGACTATAAAGTGCTCTGTTGTAGGAATTCCACTTGGCGGTGGAAAAGGTGGGGTTACAGTAGACCCAAAAGTTTTATCAGAATCCGAGATTGAAAAACTATCAAGAGGATACGTCAAAAAATTAAAAGGTATAATAGGAAGAGATATTGATGTGCCAGCTCCAGATGTTTATACAACACCAAAGATAATGGCAATAATGGCTGATGAAATTGGAGATAAGGCAGCTTTTACAGGTAAGCCAATAGAAAATGGTGGGTCATTGGGCCGAGATAAGGCAACAGCACTTGGTGCTTTTTATGTGTTTGAAAAGGCAATAGAAAAATTGAGTTTATCTAAAGATTCAAAAATTGTAATTCAAGGATTTGGAAATGCGGGTGCGGTTTTTGCAAAAATACTTTTTGATGCGGGATATTCAATAATAGCAGTATCTGACTCAAAAGGTGCAATAGTGAGTGATAATGGACTTAATATTGATGAGGTTTTGAAATTTAAAGAAAATACAGGTAGTGTAATAAACTTTGAAAACACAAAAACAATTACAAATCAAGAATTATTAGAGCTTGACTGCGATGTGCTAGCTCTTTGTGCACTAGAAAATCAGGTTACTGATAATAATGCAAATAATATCAAGGCAAAAATTGTTTTTGAACTTGCAAATGGTCCTGTCACGCCAGAGGCAGATTTAATTTTAAAATCAAAGGAAATATTAGTTCTTCCAGATGTTCTTACTAATGCGGGTGGCGTAACTGTGTCTTACTTTGAATGGCTTCAAAATATTAATAATGAGTCTTGGAGTTTGGAAGAGGTAAATACAAAATTAAAAGAAATAATGTACAAGTCCTTTGATGAAATTTATGATATTGCAAAGACAAAAGATATTGATTTTAGAATGGCAGCATTTGTCTCAGCATTAAAGAGAATTGAAGCAAAGATGGAAATATAAAAATTACTCTTAGGTTATTTTTTTGTAGAGACGCAGGCACAGCTTGCGTCTCTACGTTTTTTATTTGTCCTCACCCCTTGCCCCTCCCCATCGAAGATGGAGAGGGGGGGGGAAGGATTAAGATTATATATCAAAGCTCACACCCTTCTCCCGTTTTGGGAGAAGGGATGCTCGCCTTGGCATAGTTTTAGCGTAGCCAGGGGGGATGAGGGTAAAATAAGAATGGGTGATTTTTATTTTTATCTAAATAAAGATATAATGCACTTATGGTAAATATAGAATTAGAAAAAATGCTATTTGATAATGGTTGCAAAACTATTATTGGATTTGACGAAGCTGGTCGAGGGCCACTGGCTGGACCTATTGTTTGTGGCTATGTTTTTTTAACTCCTGAGGAATTAAATAATAATCTTGATTTAGTGCCACATATTAATGACTCTAAAAAACTAACTCACAATAAAAGAAAAGAGTTGTCTGACGAGATAAAGAAAAGGTTTAAGTCTGGTATTTCAATGATAGACAATGTTCAGATAGATAAACTAGGAATTCAGACGGCAAATGTAAAAATAGTAGAGCGAGTTATATATAATCACGTCCCAGATATTGATTATGCAATAATTGATTATATTGGAGGTTTTAGTAAATATTTTGATCTTGATTTCAAAAATTATGAGACAATTGTTGATGGAGACGCAAAGCATTTTCTTATAGCAGCGGCGTCTATTATTGCAAAGGTATATAGAGATGAGTATATGGAAGATTTGGCAAAAAAATACCCAGAATACTCATTTGATATACATAAGGGCTATGGAACCAAGAATCATATTGAGAGTATAAAGAAATTTGGAATGTGCGATATACATAGGAAAAGCTTTATACATTTTTTAGAATAAAATTATCATAAAAAATTCAGACGCTTAGTGATTAGATTAATTCTAAGTGTATAAATTGTGTATTATTATAAGGCTGCATTTTGTGGAGTTTTTTTCCACTCTTTTCTATTTCTCGATTTCGCTCGAAACCTTCGGGAAAAGAGTGGAGCAGAAAAGTCGCGAGCAACATAAAAATTTAAAAAACTCCTCGCTTGGCTAAATCAAAATTTTTGCACTCGTCATACCCATTCCTCGTGAAAATTTTGTTTACCCTCACTAGAGTTTTTAGTAAATTTTTATAAGCTCGCAGAAACATATTAACCCAAATATTTTACGCTATTACTTTGTTTTGATATAAAATATGCTATATTTGATTTATATTTTTAAATATCCTTGATAAAAAAAGCGTCAGATCTTAGATCTGACGCGAAAAGTTTTGTTTGTTGGGTGATAACCTTGCTATCGCTCATGGAAAGTTACGTATGAATCAATTAGATCTTCAGGCGACGAAAAAATAACTATTATCCCCTCGCCTTTTCCATTAATAGATTTGTTAACTTCTTCTCCAAGTCCAGCATGAATCAATTCTTTTTTATATCCAGCACGAATTAATTCATTAATGAATCCAAGATTAGTTAATTCCTTAAGTTCTTCGGGGTGTATACAGCGTGACTTAATACGGTCCAAAATTCCTGATTTTGCAAAACCAGATAACATTTTTTATTCCTCCTGAGTTTATTGATAAAACATTAGCCTTTTTGGACAATCTTGTCAAGAATTTCGCTTTATTATACCCAAATTATAATCATTGACACGGGGGTTTATATATGATATAATAAAATATATTATTTAAATAACTTGTATTTTAATAACTAAGAGGGAATATATGCAAAAAATAGAAAAAATTTTGTTACCAAAAGAATTAACCATTGATAGTGTTCTTGCACTTGGGATTATTTATAAATACGGGACAAAAAAGTTCTCAAACTTATCAAAATCAGAGCTTGAGTTTAGAGTAGATTTGCCAGAAGATAAGGACATTAATTATTTTGTTTCAAATGGTGTATTGCCACTTCTTAATTTCAAAGGAAGAAATACTCTTTTACTAGAACTTCTTAATATAAAAGACTTGAATTTAGACGAAATACCAGTTGTAAACCATCTGATTTCTTGTTTTAAAAATAAAAACGTTTGTAGCAACGACCTTTTTTCTTGGACATATCTAATAACCATTTTAAAAGATAATCCAGAAAAAATACTCAAACTTGCAATCCCTATTATAAAAGAGTATTTAGATGATAATGAAGAAAAAACAAAAACATTTTTTGATTATTGCTCAAAGGCCGTAAAAGAAGGAAAAATAACAAGTTTTAGTACAAATCAAAACGACAAAGAGTTAAAGGTTGTTTTTATTGATTGTGAATATGATGATATAGCCGAATTTTTGTTTTATAAAAAAGAGGTTATGGCGGATATTGTTGTAATATTTAAGTCAAAGGACAATATTTTAATAAAAACCAAAAAGGAAAAAAATATAGATTTATTGGATGTAATTGCGATTCTAAGGGTTGAAACAGCAAGAAAACACAAGGTTCCATTTGATAAAATAAATAAGCATATTTTAAATAGGTCTGGTATTATGGAAGGAATTCCACACTGGAACTTTGATCCATTGATCGGAGAAATCAAAACAGTAAAATCAGTTCATATTGATAAGGCTGCGGTAAAGAGAGCCATAATGATAGGAATAGATACGGTAAAAATGGCAAAAGGAATGTGTCCATCAAAAGAGGGTTGTATTGGAAAGAAATGCGATTTTTATTCTTATAATATGTTAAGATGCAGAAAAAGAAGGGCGGGCGCACTTGATAATTTTGAACAAAAAAATCACAATACAAACAACATTAGGACAATCAGAAATTAAAATATATAAGGAGGAAATATGGACCCGATCAATCATGAAATTGGAGATGACAAAGTAGTTGTCAATGGAACTGTTAATATCCAGCTTGTAAAGCCTATTTTAAGGTCAGATGAAGTTGGAATTTTTCGTCATGAAAAGACAGGAACAATTCTTGTGGTTCATTACAGGGATAAGCAGATTATCAAATGTGATCAGTCATCTGCCCCGAAATAGTAATTACTGTTTTTTAATCCTATCAACCGTTGAGATTCAGCGGTTGATTTTTTTGTTATTTGATGATACAATAAGAGCTAATTATATCTATTTTTAAGCCGTGTAAATACATGGATAACAGCCTAATATATGGACAAAAAAATTGTAATAAAGGGCGCAAGAGTTCATAATTTGAAAAATATAAGCGTTGATATACCTAGGAACAAATTTACTGTTATAAGTGGATTGTCAGGAAGTGGAAAATCGTCTTTGGCATTTGATACTTTATATGCTGAAAGTCAAAGAAGATATATGGAGTCATTGTCTGCTTATTCAAAGCAGTTTTTTGATTTAATGGATAAGCCAGATGTAGACAGTATTGATGGTCTTCCACCTGCAATTTCGATAGGTCAGGGAATAAATAACAGAAGTCCAAGATCAACACTTGCAACAACGACCGAGATTTATGACTATCTAAGACTTTTGTATGCAAGAGTGGGAGACGTTCATTGTCCAAAATGCGACGCACTTTTAGGTATTAAGGATTTAAAACAAATTGCAAAAGAAATTGAAACTATATTTGTAAATGATAGTGTGTTTATTTTATCGCCTATTAGAAGAGAAAATCAAAGAGTGGATTCAAATTTGTTTAAGAAGATCAAAAAAAGCACCTATGAAATATTAAAAATAGGAGACAGCTTTTATCAAATAGAGGATGCAATAAAATTAGATGAAAGAGAGTATGATAATAAAGATGTTTATTTGCTTATTAATAAATTTAATTTTGAAAAAGATAAATATGATTTAAATTCTCTTATAGCTGCTATTTCAACTGCGATAGACTATTCAAACGGATTTATGTCTGTTTCTGGAGAAAAAAACAATTTTATAAAATCTTTTAATAATCATCTGTATTGTGAAAAATGTGATTATTTATTTCCTAATATTGAACCAAGAAATTTTTCATTTAATTCTCCTCATGGCGCTTGTCCTGAGTGCACTGGGCTTGGTATGAAATTAAAAATAGACCCAGAGCTTATTATTCCAAATAGCAAGCTAAGTCTATCGGAGGGTGGGATAAGATTGCTTTTCAAAATTTGCGTTAATCAAAATATTTATTACAAAATAATAGAGGGATTTAAAAGAGATTTTGGAATTGATTTAGACACTCCTATAAAAAATTTAAACAAAGAAGATTTAGGCTTTGTTTTGTTTGGAAAATTAGACAAAGAAACGGGCTCAAAAAAAGGTGGAGTAATAGAGTATTTAGAAAAAAAATATAGAGAAACTGATTCTGAATATGTAAAATCAGAAATAGAAAAGTGCATGAGATCGGATGAATGCACTCTTTGTCATGGAAAAAGACTTAAAAAAGAATCATTGTCTATAAAAATATCAGGAAAAGATATTAGCGAAATTACAAATTTCAATATTGAAGAAGCTTATAAATTTTTTTCAGTTCTAGGAGATAAGAATAAAACAAGTTTAAACAAAAAGTCATTTATTATAGCAGAAAAAATTATAAAGGAAGTTATAGCAAGACTAAAATCAATAAATGATATTGGGCTGGGGTATTTATCTCTAAATAGATCAGTAGTGTCTCTCTCTGGTGGTGAGGCTCAGAGAATTAGACTTGCAACACAAATAAATTCTTCTCTCTCGGGGGTTTTGTATATATTAGATGAACCATCTATTGGTCTTCATCAGAGAGATAATGATAGACTTATTAAAACCCTAAAGAAATTAAGAGATTCTGAAAATACAGTTATCGTAATAGAGCATGATAGAGAAACAATTATGTCTGCTGATTATATTATTGACGTGGGACCTGGTGCTGGAGAAAATGGTGGAAAGATTATTTTTGCAGGAACGGCATCAGAGATAAAAAAAGATACTAAATCAATAACAGGAAAATATTTATCAAACAAACTAAATGTTTTGCCACCAAAGAACAAAAGGCTTGGCAGTGGAAAAAATATAGAAATAATAGGAGCTAACGAGTTTAATCTAAAAAATATTGATGTAAAAATTCCACTTGGGAAATTGGTTTGTATTACCGGGGTTTCAGGAAGTGGAAAGTCTACCCTAATATTTGAAATATTAGGAAAAGCGCTTGCATATAAATTTACCAGAGCAAAAGATTTGCCAGGAAAGCATAAAAAAATATTAGGTCTTGAGCATATTGATAAAGTAATAAATATTGATCAGTCTCCAATTGGTCGCACACCAAGATCAAATCCGTCTACTTATACAGGACTTTTTACTTATATTAGAGATTTGTTCGCTTCTCTTCCCGAATCAAAAATGCGCGGATATAGACTTGGAAAATTTAGTTTTAATGTAAAGGGCGGAAGGTGTGAAACTTGTCAGGGAAATGGACTTGTAAAAATAGAAATGAACTTTTTGCCAGATATTTATGTAGAATGTGAAGATTGTCACGGAAAGAGGTATAATTTGGATATACTAGATGTTCACTATAGAGACAAAACAATTGCAGACACGCTTGATATGACGGTACTCGAGGCAATGAAATTTTTCTCTGATGTTCCGGCAATTTATAACAAATTAAAGACATTAAATGATGTGGGCTTGTCTTATGTAAAGTTGGGACAATCAGCAACAACTCTATCTGGTGGAGAGGCGCAACGTGTAAAGCTAGCAACGGAGTTGTCAAGAAAAGCTAGTGGCAAAACTCTTTATATATTAGACGAACCAACGACTGGATTGCATTTTGAAGATATTAAGAAACTTATTGATGTTTTACAAAAGTTGGTTGATAAAGGAAATAGTGTGCTTATAATAGAGCACAATCTAGATGTGATAAAATGTGCTGATTGGATAATAGATTTGGGGCCTGAGGGTGGGGATATGGGCGGAGAAATAGTCGCCGTAGGTACGCCAAAAGAAGTTTCCAGAAATACTAGGTCTTATACGGGGAAATATTTGAAGGAGCTAATTAAATAGCTTAATTGATTAATAGTATAATTGCATAATAGAGATATGAGTGAATTAGAAAAATCAATTTTAAAGACAATTATATACTTTGATATATTTAATTATCCAATGACTGTTTTTGAGATTTGGAAATATTTATATAATTATCAATGCGAATTAATTGATGTTGTAAAATGTCTTTCAAATGGTGATAATATAAAAAGATATATTGAAACAAAAGACGGACTGTATTTTCTAAAGGGGAAAAAGGAATTAATTTATTCAAGAAAATCAAAAAGAGACAGCAGTATATCTAAAATTCAAATAATCAAAAAGGTTGTTTGTTTTTTAAGATTTATTCCGTTTATAAAAATGATAGCAATCTCTGGATCAATAGGGTATTTTAACGCAAAAGAAGATAGCGATATAGATATTTTTATAATTATTAAAGATGGGTATGTTTGGCTTGCAAGATTTTTTATCACCTTATCTACGCATTTATCTGGAAAGAGAAGGCACGGAAAGAAAATCAAAAATAGAGTATGCTTGAATTTTTATATAAGTGACAATGCAATGGATTTAGAATGTTTGGCCTATGAAAACGATATTTGGTTTGCATATTGGCTTTTGACTGTCGTTCCTATATTTGACCTGGGTATTTATGGTGACTTTTATAATTCTAATAAATGGGTAAATAAGCTAGCAAAAAATCATATCAAACACGATGTGGCTAAATATTGGAAAGTTAATGACAATATTTTTTCAAAAAATATAAGGCGTTTTATAGAGCTTTTATTGAATAGTGGGTTTGGTAGACTTTTTAATTCTTTTTTAAAGGGTGTGCAATTATTAAAGATGAAACAAAATAAAAATTCTAAAATGAACAATGGAGATAATAGTGTTGTAGTAAATGATTTTATGCTTAAATTTCATGAAAATGATATGAGAGCACACTATAATAAAATGTTTTTTGATAGAATCAAATTTCTATCATAATAATTATTTATAAAAATGAAAAAACTCATTAATTTTGCTTTGATAATGGAATATGTATTATATGTATTTGTTTTTTTGCTTCCTTGGCAGACAAGATATATTTTTAATTATCTTAAATTAGGTAACGAGTATTATGAATATGGGAAATTATCAATTTATTTAAGCGAAATAGTTTTAGTAGTTTTATTTTTGGTATTCGTTATAAATTGGATAATAAATGGTATATCTAAGAGCAGGGTGCGAAAAAGCTTTACCTTCTCTTTTTTGTTCCTTGTAGCCGTTTCTCTTGGTTGTGTTGTAGCGTATGATAAGCAAATGTTTTCATATAGTATTCTTAGATTATCAGAAGTGATTTTTCTTTTGTTTGTTTTATCTAAAATAAAGTTTTCTTTTTTTAAAGTCGCAATAAGTTTTGTGGCTAGCACGTTGATTCATGCGATTCTTGGAATTTATCAATTTTTTTCTCAGACTATTTTAGCAAATAAATATTTAGGAATTGCAGAGCAAGCATCGAGTAATTTTGGTGTCTCAGTGCTAAAAAATGACGCAGGTCGGTTTTTGCGAGCATATGGAGGAATGTCACATCCAAATATATTGGGAGGATTTATTGCTATTGCAGTTTTGTTTTTGTTTATTTTATTTATAAAATATTACTCTAAAACAAAGGGCGTTTTGAGAATAGTTCTTTATTTAAGTTTGTTTATATTAAGTACGGGTCTTATTTTAACATTTTCAAGAAGCGCTTATTTAGCGTTGTTTATTTCTACAATATTCTTATTAGTATATTTTATATACAAAAAACAGTTTTATATAATTAAGTCATTTATAATAATATTAATTTTATCTTTTGCTATAAATTTTGCTGTATTTAATGATTTAATTATAACAAGAATATTTTCTTCGGATATTTCATATGACGTATCAGGAATAGAAAGGGTAGAATTAAACCAGCAGGCGATAACGGTAATAAAAAATAATCCATTATTAGGAATTGGAATTGGAAATTATTTGCCGTATGTTTTTTCAAATGATAGTAATCAATTTGAAGCTTGGCAATATCAACCAGTTCATAATATTTTTCTTTTACTTTTGTCAGAAACTGGAATATTGGGACTACTTGCGTTTTTGTTGATATTAATATTTTCCTCTATAGAAAAGATAAAAACTAATAATTATTATGATTTTATTTTATTTTCGGCGCTTTTATTAATTGTTGTCATTAGTCTATTGGATCATTATTTTATTACGTCTTTTTCAGGAATAATGATAATATTTGTGATCTTGGGATTAGATGCGGAAAGGGACTTGAATTTTTTAAACTAAGAGTTATTATTATATTAATAAAATAGTACACTGAAAAATATGGCATAAAAATATAACCAAAACGTTGGTTTCTTTTTTTGTCTTAAAAGGAGGAGAAATGTATACTATCAGCAAAAGAGATGAGGTTCTTTTGCAATTCGCTCTTATAACTAGTGATGATAATAAGTGGTATGCAAAGCAATACTATATGAATAATCATGGTTATTATGAGAACCAAGAGTTAACACATAATGATTTGTGTCTCTATTGGACGGAATGCGGAGCTGCCAACTGGTTTAGGGAGGTGTTTTTAAAGGAGTTACCATTTGTTATGAGTGATGATAACATTTGGTTTGCCAAAGAACACTATGTGAAGTCTTGTGGTTATCCAAGTGATTATAGCCTTACAATTATGGAGCTCTATAGGTATTGGGCTCTTTGTGGGGCTTCTAAATGGTTTAGAGAAACATATTTGGAGGAAAAATTGGCAAAAACAGCTTAGCTCATTTTAGCAAAAACAAAATTTAGCAAGGAGGTGCCTGGAAATGCACACAAAAAAGATTATCTAGCGGCTCTGTCCAAGGAAAATAGGATGGGGCCTTTTGTTTTTGGCAAATTTTTGCTTGTGGATAAGTGGTTTGACAGGTTATTGGCATTGCTGTAAGGTTTTCTATTGCATATGAATAAGTAAGGTCTAACATTGACAATATTTAATATATATGCTATTATATTATGATATCTTTTAATGATATCATTTTTAGTCTAAATAAGCCTATTTATGCTAATAAAGGCTTGTTTTATAGGAGGATTCGTATTTATATGCGAATTATCTAACAATTTAACATTTTATATGTCTAGTAAGCTCAAAAAGTTTAAATTAAAAAAAATAAAGAGAATTTTTACAAAAATTAGTGACAAATCTAATGTTATTGTACTTATTTTGATGATTTTTTGTTCTATGAACTTTCCACAGCATAGTATGGCTCAAAGTACTAGTATTATTAATCAGGAGCTTATTATAAGCACAAATTCTAGTATTGATGTAGAAGAATATACTCTTTCAAATATGGGATCTTTGCCAAAACTAGAGGAAAAAGAACCCACAAAGACAATTTATGTGTATGCATCAGCATATAACTCATTACCAGGTCAAACAGATGCTTCTCCATGTATTACTGCAAATGGATTTAACGTTTGTGAACACGGAATTGAAGATACTGTAGCCATGAATAACATTCCAATGGGTACAAAGATTAAGATTCCAGCCCTATATGGCGATAGAGTATTTGTAGTAAGAGATAGAATGAATGCAAGATATGGCAATGAAAATATGGATATTTGGATGAAAGACCTCTCAGCTGCAAAGAAATTTGGAAGAAAATACATTCAGATTGAAATTTATCAAGACTCTAAATTAGCTCAATATAGCAAATAATTTTATAGAATATATAATAAAAGAGCTCCTCTTATCGGGGGCTTTTTGGTTTATTCTATTGCTTCTTTATCTTTTATTTTATCTTCAAGCTTCTTGATAAGCTTTTTTGTCTTAGTAAGTATGTATTTTTCAGCAATGTATGTTCCAACAGCAACTCCAATTCCAGTAAAAATACCACTTATTGCCATTCCAATGTATAGGTTTATTGGTTGTATTCCTGTTCCCATAGGGTTAGTAGGGTTAGTTTTGTTAGGTGGTTAGTTTTGTTAGTAGGGTTATTATAATTAGTGCGTTTGCCTAACTCACTAACTCTTCTAATCGTCTAACCTTATTGTATCAAAAGAGTATAATTAAACAACTATTCTTGTGTTTTTATGTATGGTAAAATATATGTATGGAAGAAATTTTAAGAAAACACGAATTTAATCTATTTTATCACATATTCAAAATAGCAATAGGAGTCTTTGGCGCATTCTTGGGTATTGTTTTTGCTCTTACGTTTTTTTATCCGCTTATTATATCATTTTCAAATGATTTTATTGTTGTATTTTTTGAGCTTTATTTTGTAATATTTTCAGGACTGGCCTTTTATCATTTATTTGCAAATTGTTTTGATAATTATGTTAATTACAAACCGCTTTTTTATAAATTTACGGCAAAAGATATTTTTGAGCAGAAAAATTTTCTTTTAAGTTTTTATATTTTTGGGTTGATGCTATTTTTCTTTTTTATAAGGAGCCTTTTTTAAAAGCAATCAAATTATGAAAAAATTTATTATAATAGATGGAAATGCTCTTTTACACAGAGCATGGCATGCACTACCTCCGCTTACTACAAAAAGCGGAATTCTTATCAATGCGGCATATGGCTTTACCTCAATACTTCTTAAAATTATCAGCGAACACAAACCAGATTATATTTGTTCTACTTTTGATTTAAAAGCCCCTACCTTCAGGCATGAAAAGTACAAGGCATACAAAGCGCAGAGAGTAAAACAGGCAGATGAATTATATGAACAAATTCCTATTATTAAAGAAGTATTGAATGCTTTCACTATTCCTGTTTATGAAAAAAGTGGATTTGAGGCAGATGATGTGATAGGAACAATTGCAAATAAATTGCGAAATGAAAAAGATATTGAAGCATTTATTTTGACAGGTGATCTAGACACTCTTCAGTTAGTTGATGAGACAACTAAGATACTTACTTTTAGAAAGGGAATAAACGATGTCGTGATATATGATATAGATGCGATAAAGGAAAGATATGATCTCTTGCCATCTCAAATGATAGATTACAAAGCGCTTCGTGGAGATCCGTCTGATAATATTCCTGGGGTTAAGGGCGTAGGAGAAAAAACAGCAATAAGCCTAATCAAAGAATTTGGATCTCTTGACGAGCTCTATAAAAAGTTAGATAAGTCAGATCTAAAAGAAAATCTTAAGGAAAAATTGAGAAGTGAAAAAGAAAATGCATATATGTCGCAGGATCTTTCTATAATAGAGCAAAATGTAGAAATGAATTTTAATCTTGAAAAATGTAGGTGGGATTATTTGGAAAATAAAAAGGCAAATGAAGATATATTTGATGTATTTCAAAAATATGAGTTTAGAAGTTTAATAGCAAAGATTCCAAAACCGGAGATTGATAAAAAAATAGACCCCTTACTCCGAGAAACGAAAAAAGCAACTCGTGATCATGAGTATAAATTGATAAACAATGTATCTGATTTTAATATTTTTTATAAGGAGCTTATTAAACACAATGAGATTTGTATTGATACAGAGACAACGGCCATAAACGTTTTTGATGCAAAGCTCCTTGGAATAAGTTTTTGTTTCAAAGAGGGTGAGGCATATTACGTAAATGCAAAAAGAGAATTTTTAGAAAAACTAAAACCAGTTTTAAAGAAAACAAAAATAATAGGACACAATATTAAGTATGATTATAAAATTTTGCGTCTCGCAGGATTTGAAATGGATAATGTTTATTTTGATACTCTCGTTTCCGCTTATTTATTATCTCAGACAGATAGAAGCTTAAAGCTTGATGATTTGGCTTATAGCGAATTGGGTTATCGTATGCAAGCAATAGAAGAGCTCATTGGAAAAAAAGGCAAAGGACAGCTTTCTATGCAAGATGTGAATCTTGAAAAAATATCATATTATTCATGTGAAGATGCTGATTATACATTTAGGCTATATAAAAAATATAAGAATGAGCTAACAAAAGAAAAATTTTCAGATTTGTTTGATAGAGTAGAAATGCCGCTTGTGAAGGTTTTGTCAGAAATGGAATTAACTGGAATTGAAATTGATGTAGACTTTCTAAAAGAATTTGGCAAAAATTTAAAAAATAAAATAAACACCCTTACTAAAAAAATATATAAGTGTTGTGATTACGAGTTCAATATTAATTCACCCCTACAACTTAAAGAGGTTTTGTTTGATAAATTAAGCATTTCTACAAAAGGTCTTAAAAAGGGAAAGACCGGTTTTTCAACTGCTGCACCAGAACTATTGAAAATGCAAGGAATTCATCCTGTAATTGATATGATAATAGAATATCGTGAGTTGTCTAAGCTCCAATCTACTTATGTAGAATCCCTTATTAGCCAGGTAGATAAAGACAATAGAATTCATACTAGTTTTAATCAAGCAGTAACAGCAACAGGACGTTTATCTTCTTCTGATCCTAATCTACAAAATATTCCAATTCGGACAGAGCTTGGTAGAGAAATAAGACGTGCTTTTGTAGCAAGAAGAGGATATAGACTTATCTCAGCAGATTATTCTCAGATAGAACTTCGTGTTGTTGCGTCACTTTCAAATGATGAAAAAATGATAAAATCATTTAATATGGGAGAAGATATTCATGCTCGTACAGCTGCAGAGATATTTAATAAACAATTAGAAGAGGTTACTAAATCAGAAAGACGTAAGGCCAAGGAAGTAAATTTTGGGGTAATATATGGACTTGGAGCTCGTGGTTTAGCTCAAAGGACAAAGATGAATCACGCGCAAGCGAAAGAATTTATTGAAAAATATTTTGATTTATATAAAAATGTGAAAAGATATCTTGATAAAACAAAGGAATTTGCTCATAAAAATATGTATGTTCAAACTCTTTTTGGGAGGAAGAGGTATATTGCTGAAATAAACTCTGGAGTTCAGATGATTCAAGCTGCTGCAGAGAGAGTAGCGATAAATATGCCCGTTCAAGGTACGGCAGCAGATCTTATGAAAATGGCAATGATAAGAATAGATAGAGAGTTGCCAAAAATCTCACAAGACGCTAAAATGCTTTTACAGGTTCATGATGAGGTTGTCCTCGAGGTTCCAAGTGGAGATGTTGATAAGGTAAGTGGAAAGATCAAGGAAATAATGGAGGATATTTTTAAGCTCAAGGTTCCTATAAAAGTTGAAGTAAGTTGTGCGAAGAATTGGGCGGAGAGTAAATAGGGTTAGTTTTTTAGATACATAGTTTTATAGTTTTTTAACCCTACTAATCACACTAATCTACTAAAGTTATGTTTTTTTTCTTATACGGAGAAGATAGCTATAGTTCAAATGAAAAGTTAAAGCAGATAAAAGAAAAATTTATCCGAGATATCGACGTATCTGGATATAATGTAGTGGTGCTTGACGAAAAAATTACTATAGAAAAGCTTTCAAAAGAATTGTGTCAGAGTGGATTTTTGTCTTCCAAAAAATTAGTTGTAATAAAAAATTTATTGGCTTCAAAGATTACAAAAGATCTAGCCTCTTTTCTAATAGATTTTTTTGATAAAAATAGCTCCAAAGATGCAAATCAAGACGAGGACAATATTGTTGTTTTTTATGAGAGTAGGTTGCCCCACTCTAGTAAAAATGCTTTAACTGGAGAAAATCTAAAAGTATTTAAGAAGTTAGATGATTTTAAATACAAACAAGAGTTTAAAAAGATGACAGATGCCAAAATTGTTGTTTGGATTAAAAGTAAGTTCAAAGAATTAGGCACTGATATATCTGATAAATATGCAAGTGAATTATTGGGACGATCAGGGTCGGATTTGTATTTATTAGATACTGAAATTCAAAAAATAGTAAATTATTCAAAGGGTAAAGTTGTTGATGAAAAACTTATTAAGGAGTTGATTTTATCAGGAATTGATGATAATATATTTATTATTTCAGAAAAGATAGCAAAAAAAGATAACAAGGGTGCTCTTAGGCTTATAAAAAATCAAATTGATTCAGGCGAGAATGCGCAATATTTACTCACTATGTTTATTAGACAATTTAGAATACTACTTCAAGTAAAATCAGCGGTAGAGGAAGAAAAAATAAGTATTAATAATTTGCCAAAATATTTATCTATTCATCCATTTGTTGTCAAAAAATCACTGGACTCGGCAAGACTTTATTCGCTTATTGAGTTGAAAGATATATACAAAAAACTATTGAAATTGGACCTTGCCTCTAAATCTTCAAAATTGGATATTTATACCCTTATTAGCATGTTTTTATTAAACATGAAATAATTTTTTATAATAAAAAGGAGGAGGAATGTCAAAAAGCAAAATTGAACTAGAGCATGATTTAAGTCTTATGCATGGTTGTACCCTTGAAGAAATAGGTATCTATTTAGAATTACTAGACGATGATTCAAAAGCAATCGCTATGGAGGTTTTAAAGACAATCAATGCAGATGCTTATGCTTATTTTACAAGATCGTGCAAGTCGCAGACCGAATTTGCCAAATAATCAACAAAAAAACTCGCCTAGTTAAATGACTGAGCGAGTTTTTATTTTGTTATTTTACTTTTGCGTTGATTTTTTTTGCCATTCTAGACTTAATTCTGGAAGCTTTGTTCTTGTTAAATGGACGAGCTCTTTTTGCAGCCTTGTCTACTGATTTCTGAAGTTTTTTGTAAAGAACTTTTGCATCATCTTTTTTAATTTCAACAGCTGTTATAATTTCTTTTTGAAGATCTTTGATTCTTCTTTTTGTTTGACGATTATGAGCTGTTCTTTTTGCTGTCTTTCTAAGTTCTTTTATGGCTGATTTTTTTTGTGGCATAAAATTTAATTTTGAATTATTAATTTTGAATTTTGATTAGATTTTTAATGATTTAATTATTCAATTGTTTGTAATCCATCACCCGATGGAGAATCTGAGCGTTTATTAGAGTATTCATAATTTAGCACATAATCTATAAAAAATCAATGGTAGTCTAAATGTCATTTTATTGACACAAGCTAATAATAGATGTAATTTTATTAAGGCTATAAAAGCCAAAATATATCATCATATTTAAGGAGGATACAATGAATACTGGAGTTTTTGGTTGCCTTTGGGGCGACGAAGCAAAAGCAAAGATTGTCGACGAAGAGTTAGCGCGCGGTTGTTATCATGCTAATGTCAGATTTCAGGGTGGTCCAAATGCTGGACACACTATTTATTCTAAGGGAAAAAAATATGTGCTTCATTCTGTGCCAACAGGCATTTTTTATGAACATCTTGATCTTATTATAGCTGGCGGATGTGTTTTTCATCCGACTGTATTAATGAATGAGATAAGAGACCTTGAATCTAAGGGCATATCATTTGATGGGAGATTGCATATTTTTTCAAATGTTACGATTATAACAAAGTATGAATTAGCTAGTGATGGCGCAATGGAAGATTTTCTATCCTCTAGTTCTTTTAAAATAGGAACAACTCGTAGAGGTATTGGTCCTGCCTACGCACATAGGGCTGCCCGTATCGCTATACTATTTGAAGATCTTTTTGGAGACGATGCCGCTCTTTTAGAAAAGCTTAAAAGGCTTTCTGTGGATGTAAATCCAAGGCTGGTGGCATATGGAGTAGACCCCATTGATCCACTTGATGCCCTTAGTGACTTGAAGGAACATTCAGACTTTCTTCGGCAGTATATGGTATACAATACATATATTGGTGAGCTTCTTGAATCGGGAAAGAGTATTCTTTTTGAAGGGGCTCAAGGGGCAGGATTAGATATTATAAATGGTACTTATTCATTTGCAACGTCTTTTCCATTGTCTCCGGGAGCAATCCAAATATCTTGTAATATACCAATGAAATATATCCATAAGATAATTGGTGTTGCAAAAGCATATCCAACTCGTGTTGGTGAGGGTCCATTTCCTACACAGATCTTCGGTGAGTCAGAGGACTCACTTAGAAGGACTGGTAATGAATACGGCGCTACCACAGGAAGAAATAGAAGGTGTGGTTGGCCAGATCGGGTAATGTTGTCTTATGTAATAAGGTCATTTGGTATAACAGAGCTTGCAGTTTCATGTCTTGATACTATTAGTAAATTTTCTCAAGAGGTTGGTAGTATTAAGATTTGTGATGCTTACTCTATAAATGGTGTGAACATCGATTATCCAAAGAGCATTACAGATTCTTATTTGAAGAATATTCAACCAGTATATAGAGAGTTCGACCTATCTTGTGATTGCTTCAGAATTAACAATATCAATGATTTACCGTTTAAGGCCCAAAACTTTATTAGTCAAACGCAGGATAGGCTCCGTGTTCCTATTACAATGATAAGTACGGGACCAAATAGAGGAGACATAATTATGCTCTAAAACATAATAACAAGGGGAGGCTTTCGCTTCCCTTATTTTTTTATTTTATCTTTTTTATAATATCTTGGATTTTGAGTTTTTTCTTTTCTAGAGTTGCAAGGTTTATAGCTTTTACATCAATAGATCTTTTCAAATCAAATTTTCCTATTTTTGTTCGCTCAAGCGCTATAAGCATTGCGCCAGTTCTAAGTTTTTCTCCTAAGTCATTTGCAATAGATCTGATATAGGTTCCTTTTGAGCAGTCTATTTCAAGTTTTAGAATGGGATATTTGTATTTCAGTATTTTTATTTTTTCTATATTTATTTCAACGGGTTCTATTTTTGGGGTTTTGTTATCTCTTGCCATTTTGTATAAACGAACCCCCTTTATTTTCTTAGCAGAAAAAATTGGAGGGGTTTGCATAACTAGCCCTGTAAAATGATTTTTGATAATATTCTCGATTTCTTTTTTGCTTGGTTTTTTATCAATCTTTATAGTTTTAACATTTCCTTCTTTGTCATAAGTATCGGACGTTTTCCCAAGTTCAATACTTGCTATATATGTTTTGCCTAAAAAATGAAATGCATCAAGAAATTTTGTGGCAGATGAAGTCGCTATTATCATAAGTCCAGTAGCCAGGGGATCTAGGGTGCCAGAGAAACCAACTTTTTTAAGGCCTGTGATTTTTCGTATTTTATGAATTATAGAAAAAGAAGGAAATCCAATATCTTTGTTTATAAGATAAAAATTGGCATTTTCATCACTCTCAATTTTTTCTATTATTTTTTGATTGTTGCAAGGATTTTCCATGTATTTAGCTTAACAGAAATGGTTTAATTAGTAAATTTATATAGCATTGATTTAGGCTTTTTTATAAGGTAAAATGAGATTAGGAGGGTTAGAGAATTAGAAGATTAGAATGTATTTATAATAAGTCATTTTATATTCACTAATTTTCTAACCATTCTGACATTCTAACCCCACTAACCATATGATAGCCTACTTAAAAGGACAAATTATAAAAAAGACAGAAAAAGATATAATACTTTTGGTTAATAATATTGGATATGAAATATATTTGCCAGAGAAATTTTTGTCTGATATAGACTCAAATCAGGATTTGGAGCTTTTTGTATATCATAAACAAAGAGAAGACGCTCAGGAGCTTTATGGGTTTTCGAGCTATGAGGAGCGAGAGTTTTTTAAACAGCTTTTGTCTGTATCAGGTGTCGGACCAAAGTCGGCAATAAGCGTTTTGTCTATTGCTAATGTGGATGACTTAAGATGTGCAATTGTCTCTGGAAATGCAGACATGTTTAAAAAGGTATCTGGCATTGGATCAAAAACTGCTGAGAGAATTATCATAGATCTTAAAAACAAATTAGGATCTTTGAATTTTTCGTCTTTGAATAATTCATCTTTAGATAATCAAGATTTAGAAGTATTTGAAGCGCTTAGTACACTTGGATTTCAAGATAATGATATAAGAAATATTTATAATCAAATACCAAGGGATCTTGAAAAAAGTTCTGATAAAATAAAATACGCATTAAAATTACTTAAAAAATAGAATGATAAGACAAATATCACATGAAGAACTAGATAATTTTTCTTCATCAGTAGAATATAGCCAGTTTTTACAAAGTTCGTCTTGGATAAATTTTGAAAAAAAACTTGGTCATAGAACCTGGCAAATGGGCTTTTTTGATGAGCTAGATGGAGTAGAAAAATTGATTGGTGTTTTTTGTGTTATTGAGAAAAAATTGGTTTTAGATATTAGTTATTTATATTGCCCAAGAGGGCCTATATTGATAAATGGACTGACTGAAGAATTAGAGCAGAAATATTTGAAAATTATTTTAAAGGGTGTTAGAGATATTTGCATTAGCACAAAGGTTCAAAATGAAATATTTTTTAGATTTGAACCCAACATATTTCCACTTAATTTAGATAATACAAAAAAAGTAAAATCATTTCAACCAGAAAGCACAATTATATTAGACCTGAGCCAAGATTTAGAAGATATTTTGAAAAATATGCATCAGAAAACAAGATATAATATTAATCTTGCAAAGAAGAAAGAAGTAGAAATTTCAAAAGTTGAAATTAATTTGGAAAATAAAAATATATTTTTTAATCTTATAAGTCAGACATCAAAAAGAGATAAGTTTATACCACACTCAAGGAATTATTATGAAAAATTATTAGACAATAAGGCAGGAGAGGCGTCTCTATGGTTTGCAAAATACAAAAAAGATGTAATTTGTGCAAACATTGTAATGAGTCATGGAGACACTGTTACCTATACTCATGGAGCATCATCGGATGAACATAAAAACATAATGGCCCCATATTTACTTCAATTCGAGCAAATAAAATGGGCAAAAAGTGGCGGATATAGATTTTATGATTTTTGGGGAGTTTCAAAAACAGATGATAAAAATGATCCATGGTTTGGTTTTAGTAGATTCAAAAAAGGTTTTGGAGGAAGTATAAAAACTTATCCAGGAACATATGAAGTGGTTTTTAATAAAAAGTTTTATTCTTTTTATTCTATGTATAAAAAAATTAGAAAATTTATATGATTAAAAAAATAATAAAAAAAATTTTACCCAATGAGTTTATTTCTATTTACCATAAGAGTTTAGCAATATTAGCAAATTATTTATACGGAGAGCCATCAAATGATTTAGTTGTGATAGGGGTGACAGGCACAAACGGAAAGTCTACAGTTGTTAATATTATATCTCATATTTTGGAAAAAGCCGGATATAAGGTGGGGCATACATCAACGGTAAGTTTCAAAATAGGAGATAAGGTTTGGCTTAATGATAGAAAAATGACGATGATAGGACGTATGGCATTACAAAAGATCTTGAAAAATATGAAAAGAGAAGGGTGTAGATATGTAATAGTTGAAACATCGTCTGAGGGAATAAAACAATTTAGACATATTGGTGTAAATTATGATGTATTAGTTTTTACCAATCTTACGCCAGAGCATTTGGAAGCTCATGGTGGATTTGAAAATTATAAAAATTGCAAATTAGAGTTATTTAAAAATCTTAATGATTTAGATAGGAAGTCTCTGCAAATTTTTGATAGCCTACCACAAGCTAAAAAGATAGAAAAAGTTATAATAGCGAATAAAGATGATCAGTATTTTGGTGAGTTTTATACAAATGCTAGTGATAAAAAATTTAGTTATAGCATAAACAAAGAAAGTGATTTTCGGGCTGCAAACATAAATCATGAAAATTTTAAAACAGATTTTAGTGTTAATAATATTGATTTTTACAGCCCTCTTATAGGTGATTTTAATATTTATAATGTTTTAGCGGCTATTTGCGTTGGATATTCTCAGGGCATTTCACTTGAATCTATGAGTGAATTTATAAAAGATTTTAAGGGTACTCCTGGAAGAATGGAATTTATAAATAAGGGGCAGAATTTTAATATTCTAGTAGATTATGCACCAGAAGTAGAGAGTCTTAGAAATTTATACTCAACAATAGATTTGTTTCCTTATAGAAAGCTTATTCATGTGCTTGGTTCTTGTGGTGGAGGAAGAGACAGGGATAGACAACCCATCTTGGGTCAAATGGCGGGGGAAAGAGCAGATATAATAATAGTTACAAATGAAGATCCGTATGACGATGATCCAATGGAAATAATAAATAATGTTGCATTGGGAGCAGAAAATGTGGGCAGAGTAATTGGTGAGGATTTGTTTAAAATTTTGGATAGAAGAGTTGCTATAAAGAAAGCCTTAGAAATAGCAGAAGAAGGAGATCTTGTTCTTATAACAGGAAAGGGCGCAGAGCAATTTATGTGTGTAAAAAATGGAATGAAGTTGCCATGGGATGATAGGAAAGTGATAATAGAGGAACTTAATAATAGGGTAATAGGTTAATTGCAATAATAGATTGATTGTTTAATTGATTAATAAAATAATAGAGTAAAATTTTAGGTTCTCGACCTTACCCTCTCGACGTTGCTCTCCTCGAGTCTGAGCGATGCTGAGCGACCCTGAGCATGGCCGAAGGGGAGTCGAAGTAGAGTCGAAGACGAGGACTTTGTTCGAACATTAAAATTTTTTAATTTTTATAATTAATCTCAGTATTTTATTCTGAACTTCGACTGAGCTCAGTTTAAGTATCGAGAATTTGAGATTAAATAGTATGAAAAAAGTTTTTATAATATTGATGGTTATTAGTTTATTTATATCAGTATTTGTTTTATTTTATAAAAGAACCACAATAAAAGAGTGGTTTTTTGATTTAGAAAAAAAACGACAATTACCAATTGAAGTTTCAAAAAATGAAGTATCTTCGTCAAGTGAGGATTTGATAGAATATAATAATATCTCAGATAAAAACACAGAGACGTTCCCGCCCAAGGCGGGCATGAATGCTTCATCTACGCAAAATGATGATGAAGTGCCAAATCCGAGCGAATTAATCAAAGAAGAGGTTAATTTAAAAGTTCCTTTTATTGTTCAGTCGCCAGATCAAAAATGGCAAGGAATATACAAGGAAGCCTGTGAAGAGGCAAGTATTTTAATGGTTTATGGATTTTTAGAAAGTAAAGAAATCACGGTTGATTTTGCAATGACTCAAATCGCAGATATGATAAATTGGGCAGACACTAATATTACAATATCTGAAGACCTTACCTCAGCGCAAACACTGGAGCTTGCAAGAGGGTTTTATAAATTAACTGGTGAGGTAATTAAATTAAATTCAATTGATGACATAAAGAAAATTGTATCAAATGGTAATCTTGTAATAATTCCGGCTTTAGGGAGAGAACTTAAAAATCCAAACTTCAAGTCTCCTGGCCCACTTTATCATATGCTTGTTGTAAAAGGCTATACAAAAAGTGGTATGATAATTACAAATGACCCCGGAACCAGAAAGGGTAAGGATTATTTGTATGATCCTGTAATTTTTTGGAATGCGATAGCAGACTGGGATAATGAGATTAAAAGTCCAGATGCGAGTAGAAAAGTTGGGATTCTATTAACAGATTAATTGTGTAATTGGATAATAGGGTAATAGAATTTGAATAACAGAATAATGAATAAAAAAATACGAGGTAAAATACTCGTGTTTTTTATTTATAAAAATATTATATTTTTTGTATAGATTTTTTACCTAGTATTATTGCAAAGACAACTATGTAGTTAGCGATAATGATATAAATTGGATATGCAAGTAAAACAAAATCAAATGATCCAACAGCTAAAGCTCCAAATATGCCAGAAGTCCCAGATATAAGCCATGTGTTCATCGTTTCGCTTTTTGGATCTTTGTAGGCTTTGGTCATTGTTAAAAATACGCCAATGAAATCAATGAGAATTACAATGAATAATGCAAATAGCGCTTCTTTTGTTATTGCCCACAATAAAAGACCAATTCCAGCTGTAATAAGCGCTTTTATATCTCTTTTATTAAGTCCACCAACGCCATATTTTATTGAAAGGATAAATACGATTAAAACAGAAAGTGTTTGTCCAGCCGTAAGCCATAGTGAGTCAGTGGCGCCTTTGACTAGTTGAGAAAAAAATGCAATAAGTCCTAGCACCGTCCAAATAAGCCAGGAGGCTCTTTCAGGTTTTGTGGTTTTTTTAAAAATGTCTATGATATATGGGATAATCATTATAATGCTTAAAATCGCAGATGTATAACCAAAAAATTCTTGCATTTTTTTATTTTATATTATCGCTGTGATTGTCGTAATAATTCCAAATAGTATAGCTGGAATATTACAAGCTACTATTGGCCAATCTTTTTTCTTTTTAAGTAGTGCATAGGATGTCCAGGCAATACCACTAAAAGTTGTAATTACAGGAACTAGTATGGATCCTTTTTGACCAGATATGTTTAGTCTTATTTGATCTAAGTATGAAGTGTACATAGATAGGGTAATAATAGAAGCAACCCAACCAATTTTATTTATAGTTTTTTCATTCATCGTTTTATTTTGTATTAATTTTTGTTATTAAACTCATTTTCTGATTTCGTCTTTAAATCTTTTTCCAGCACGGAATTTTGGAGTTTTGACTGAAGGAATTTGAATTCTTTCTGATATGTTTCTTGGGTTTACTCCACTTCTTTCTTTGCTTGTTACAACTTCAAATTGTCCAAAACCTGTTAATACCACTTTTCCACCATTTTTCAATTCTTCAATAATAGCATTTTCAAATTCATCCACAATGTTTTCTATACTCTTTTTTGTAGAATGTGTTTTGTTTGCTATTATTTCTACTAATTTTACTTTGTTCATAATAGTAGTGTTTAGTACTTAGCGTTTAGTATTTTCCGCCAGAGGCGGATCAGCCTTTGGCTGAAGTATTCAGTGCTATTGGTCTAAACTCTAACAACTAAATACTAATCTCTTAATTTTATTATATCAATACCTCTTCATTAATCAATTTTATTTTACTGCTAGACATTTTTTTGTCTAATTCTAAAAAAGCACCGCTAACTTTTACAATTCCAGTTTCGGGAAGATTGAATACAATTTTGCTATCAGTAAGAAACTTTTCTATAATAACTTCTTTACCAACGCCTATTACAGATTCTTTTGCGCCAACCATACCAATGTCTGTGAGGTAAATAGTTCCCTTTTTAAGTGTTTGAGGATCATTTGTTTGTACATGTGTGTGTGTTCCCAAAACAGCGTGTGCTTTTCCATCTATATAAAATCCAAATGCAACTTTTTCACTGGTTGTTTCAGCGTGAAAGTCTACTACCAAGTAGTCATAATTTTTTTTGAGTTTTCTGTATATTTCATCAAATTTTTTAAACGGACAAGTTGCATCAGGACCTTCTGTCACAAAAGTTCTGCCAAGTAGATTAATAATTGCTAACTTTGTTTTCCCTAATTTAATAATTTTATAACCATTTCCAACATTTGTTTGATTGAAGTTTTCTGGAATTATCATTTGCACCTTACCATTTTCAATAATTTTGTTCGGATCTTCTTTTTTGAAAGAATGATTTCCATTCGTAAAAAAATTAATGCCGATTTTGTGCATTTCTAATAAATTCTTTTCAGTGACGCCTTTTCCGTGGGAAATATTATCTGCATTAGCAATCGTAATATCAGGAGAGTATTTTTTTTGTAATTTTGGCAATACTTTTGTAAGGGCCTTTCTTGCGATAGCTCCAGATATATCACCAAAGAATAAGATTTTTAACATAAATTTATAATGATCAATTTTCAAATTACAAATTTCAGATAAATTCCAATAGCCAATTTTCTAATATTCGGTTATTGATTATTATTTGATTTTTGAGTATTGGTTATTCTCCGTTATCTAGCGTATTCTGTGATTCTAGTTTCTCTTATTACATTGACCTTTATTTCTCCAGGGTATTTAAGTTCGTTTTCTATTTTATCAGCAATGTCTCTTGCAAGTTTTATAGCCTTTAGATCGTCAACTTCTTCGGGGCGAACAAATATTCTTATTTCTCTTCCTGCTTGAATAGCATAGCATTTTTCAACTCCCTCAAATGATAATGTGATTTTTTCAAGTTCGTCTAATCTTTGCAAGAAGTTTTCATAAGTATCTTTTCTTGCCCCCGGTCTTGCCCCACTAATTGAGTCAGCGACTTTTACTATAATAGCCTCTAATGTTGGTGGATTGTCTTCGTGATGGGTCTTTGCACAAATAGCGACTTCCTCACTGATATTGAATTTTTTGAGTATGTCATATCCAATATCAGGATGAGTTCCCTGTATTTCATGATCAACCGCCTTTCCAATATCATGGAAAAGACCACCTTTTTTTGCAACAGGTACATCAGCACCAAGCTCTTCCGCAATAAGTGCTGAAAGATATGCTACTTCAAGAGAGTGTTTTAATTGATTCTGGCCATATGAAGTTCTGTATTTAAGTCTTCCTAGAATTTGAACAAGTTTTGGATCGACGCCGGTTATTCCTGTTTCATAAATTGATTCTTCTCCAGCCTTTTTTATATCACTTGATAATTCTTTTTTTGCTTCTTCGACGGTTTCTTCTATTTTTCCTGGATGAATTCTTCCATCTAGAATAAGCTTATCAAGAGTTCTTTTTGCTAAGTGGCGTCTTATGGGATTAAATCCCGAGATAATAATTGTATCAGGTGTATCATCAATAATAATTTCAACGCCAGTAAGTTTTTCTATTGTTCTAATATTTCTTCCCTCACGACCAATAATTTTACCCTTTACTTCATCAGAAGTAATGTTTACCGTTGTTGTTGTTGTTTCGTTTGCGTGAGAAATAGCACAGCGTTGAATAGCTGTTGAAAGCAGGTCTCTTGCTCTTTTTTCAAGTTCTTCATTTGATTCCTGCTCGAGTTTTTTTATCCTTGTAACTAGCTCGTCTTTGATTGTATTCTCAGTTTTTTCAAGTAGCATTATTTTTGCTTCATCTTGATTCATTTTTGAAATTTTTTCTAACCTGTCTAGTTGCATTTCTTGAATTTTTTTGATTTCTACTTTAAGTCTATCTATCTCTTCATTTTTTGTAATTATTTCTTGTGACTTTGTTTCTATTTCTAGTAATTTTTTATCAAAAAGAGATTCTCTTTTTTCAAGTCTTTTTTGAGCATGAATTACTTCTTGCCTTCTTTCTTGCTCTTCTTTTTTGGCGTCATCTATAATTTGAATAGATTTTTCCTTTGCACTAAGCAGAATGTCTTGTTGTTTTTCCTTTGCCTTTTCAATAATCTCGCCAGCCTTTTTTTCGGCACTATCTACAGAATTTTTTGCAATGGCTTGTCTTAATTTATAACCAAAGAAAAGTCCTAACACCAAAAGAATTATGACCGTACTCGCATAAATAATTGCATTTAACATTTGTTTGTTCTTTCTAGATTTGTAAACGGAGAGAATTTGTAATTTAGAGCGAAAAAAGACCTTTTTAGGTTTTTATCCTAGTAGTTTTATGTTTTTTATATAAGAAGAATAAACTTGTATTTTTTGGCATAAAATAAGGGAAAAATAGGTTCTTTTTAGCTGCTGGTTGACTCTCTATTTCAAAATTTAATTTTTTATTACACTTGTATTCTATCACACTTTGATTCCTTTTTCAAGGCGTGTTTGACAAAGATTTTTGGTCAGTGTAGTATACAAGCAAATTATCAAATGGAGGATAAGATGACAAAAAATACGTCAATTATAGGCAAAAAGGAGCTTATTGGTTATGGGTTGGTATGAGCTTTATAAGAACAATCATTATGCCGGTGGTATGGACTTTGATTGTTTCGCTGCTGTTATTTGCAATAACAAACAGTTGATTCACGAGTTAAAACATCTTATTAGATTACACAATGAAGATGAACATAGGCGAAATCTATGCTTTGTGATATTTTCTAGAAGACTCATTGAAGGTGTTTTGACATATTTTAGTGAACATACCTGGAGTAGAGAAAGCAATAAAAATCTTTTACTTTCTAATGAGTTTTTGTCGGCATGCGCTAAGCAGATGGAGGTTATTCCAGAAAATGAGAGTATAATTCGACAAGCTAAGGCACTAAATCAGGGTTTGTTAAAAGGTACTTTGATGACAGAACATACAAAAAATGATACTAATGTGGAAAAAGAATCATTGGATGAAATTTTTTCTCATTGCGTAAACAATGATATTGAAGAAGAGTCATTGCTCTCTGCGATAAAATCTTTCCGCGAATGTATCTGGGATGAAAACGTCAGAAAGAACCTTGTGTCTATTAAGGACCTTTTAAATTCATGCGCCAAGATGCCAGATATCCTTGCAAATCAAGAGATTAGACGCCAAGCAAAATATCTGTTGATAAACTTTGTTGATGGTTCGATTCCAAAAGACGTCATTCGAGATGTTGAGGCGCTCGTTTTAGGGATAAAATAAACCAAGAAAATAATAAAAATTAAACCGCTTCGAATGAGGCGGTTTTTTAATCTGCATACAACTAAATACTAATCACTAAATACTATTTAATAATTTTATCTATTAATCCATATTTTACAGCCTCACTTGCATTGAGGTAATAATCTCTATCAGTGTCATTTTCAATTTTTTTAATGTTTTGACCCGTTTGCTCGGCTAAAATTTTGTTTAACTTATCTTTTATTCTTAAAATTTGCTCTGCTTTTATTTTGATATCAGTAGCTTGTCCTTCTGCCCCACCCATTACTTGATGAAGTAAGATTTCAGCATTTGGAAGTGCAAATCTTTTTCCCTTTGTTCCACCAGACAAGAGTACTGCCGCCATAGAAGCAGAAAGTCCTATTGCAATTGTAGATACTTCGGACTTTATAAATTGCATTGTGTCATAAATTGCTAGACCATCGGTAACGCTTCCGCCGGGGCAATTGATATAGAGTTTTATGTCTTTATTGTTTTCAGAATCAAGGAATAGAAGTTGTGCTATGACAGTGTTTGCAACGGCATCGTTTATTGGACTTCCTAGGAATATTATTCTTTCTTTGAGTAGGCGAGAGTAAATATCATAGGCACGTTCACCCATGTTTGATTTTTCTATAACTGTTGGTATAAGCATATAAGTATTTTTTATTTATTATTTTTAATTTTGAAAATGATTTATTATTTAGACATTTACTATTTAAATTTTAAAATTTATAAATTTAAAATTAATTGTCTTTCGACCCCGGAGCTCAAGACCGAGGGGAAATTTGCTAAATTGTCTTTCGATCCTGTCTTCGACTCACTACGTTCGCTCAGCATCGCTTAGACTCGAGGAGAGATCTCGAGATCGAAGGAAAAATTGAAATTATCCAACTATTTTCCACATCCCATTTTTGAGTTCTAGGCGACCATCTACTTCAAATCCAGACGCTTTCCTGTGACCTCCACCACCGAAAGCAAGCGCTATTTGAGACACATCAACATCATCTCTTGTTGTTCTTAAACTACCTTTTATTTTACCACTTTCATTATCTTTGAGTAGAATGCTAAATTTTATATCGCTAGACAGATTATTTAGATAATTTGAAATGCCTTCTGAAGCCTCATTATCCAAATCAAGACTTTTTAAATCGCTTTCAAATACAGCAGTTTCAACCATTTGTAGTTCTGTATTATATACGATTCTTTTTAATACAATTCCCCAAAGCTTGAGAACGGAAATTGTTTTGTTGTAAACATTTGCTTTTAATATTTCTTTGAAGTTTGCACCTATCTCAAGAAGCTTGGATGCAATTTCTATAGATTGTTTTGTAGTCGCATTGTTTGTAAAATTTCCAGTATCAGTGATGATTCCGGTCAGTAGGTTTGTTGCTATGTCAGAGTTTATTTCGTATCCGATTTTTTTTAATATTAGATAAACTATTTCAGCAGTGGAGGATGCCTCGTTCATTACAATGTTTAAATCTCCAAACCCAGGATTTGTAAAATGATGATCAATATTTACAAGTCCAAATTTTGATTTTAGAGTTTTTATTTTTTCTTCTATTTTTGTCATGTATAAGTCACCGCAATCAAGCGTTACTATAAGGTCATATTCGTTTTCTATTTTATCTAAGCTGTTCTTTATCAAGTTTACGCCATGAAGATAATTGAAGTTTTCGGGAAAGGCATCAACGCAGAAAGACAAAACATCCTTATTCAAAGTGATAAGGAGTTTCTGCATTGATAGAATACTTCCTATTGCATCTCCGTCTGGATTACGATGTGTGAGAAGCAATATTTTTTGGGAGTTTTCTACAAGGTCAAAGAATTTTTTGATATTTTCATCGTACATGGCTTGTTTTTCCGTCTTATTTATTTCATTAGATACTTATTGCGTGGAAGGTTTTGTGTATTATTTTTTATAGATCTTTTTATTTTTTAATGTTTTTGAAGCGCTATCTAACGGAGTTTATTTCGTCAATTACATCACTTATTACAATTCTCTTTACTTCGTGTTCATCTATATGGAAATGCAATTTTGGAACAGTATAAAATCTTATTGTCTTACTTAATTCTTTTTGTAGAATATGAGCATTCTTTTTTAATATAGAAAGTGCGCTCCCACGATAAGTATCTGGAATAACAGAGATGAATATTTTCGCATATTTCAAGTCAGGACTTATTTCTGATCTCGTTATTGTTATAAGATAATTAGAGATCTCAAGAGTTTTGCTTATTATTTGTGTTAGCTGGTGTAATATTTCGCTCGATACTTGCTGTGTTCTTATTGTAGACATATTTTATACTGTTTTTTCTTTGTAAATTTCTAATAGGTCGTCTTTTTTGATGATGGTGTTTCCTATAAATTCAAGACCGCATTCTGATCCTTGGCTTACTTCAGAAACGTTTTCTTTTCCGCTTTGAAGGCTTCCAATTTTTCCAATGCCCAAAAGTTTCCCAAGTCTCATTACTTTTGTGGTGCCCTCTTTTATTATTTTGCCCCTTATTACTTTTCCACCAATTACCATTTTTCCGTTTAGAGTTTTAAATATTGCAAGAACTTGTAATTCTCCAACTTGCTCTCTAACTACTTTGAGGGAAATTAATTTTTTCAAATCTTCTTCTAGATCTTCCAGTAATTTATATATAATCTTGTATTCTTTTATTACAACGCCCTTTTCTTTTGCTAGGAGTTCGGCATTTGAATCTATTTTAACATGAAATCCTAGGACCATTGAATTTGTTGTTTCCCCATCAATAATATCTTTGTCTGTAATTGATCCAAGTCCTGATTTTACGATTTTTAATTCAATATTATTTGTTTGGAATTCTTCTTTTGCTCCTAGCTTTTTTATAGATTCAATAATTGCTCCTTGAGAGCCTATCATATCAGTTTTAAGTATTATATTTAGGGATTTTGATGTTTCATCATCTTCGCTTTCTACTTTTTGATTTCCAGAATATTCTGTTCTTTGCATGCCGCCAGTCTTTTGGCTTCCTTTTTTAGCATCTTTAAGTTCATGAGCTGAAATTTCTGCATTAAATATATCTCCCACAATAGGCGCGTCTTTGAATCCTAAAATTCGCACTGGTGTTGATGGGCCAGCACTTTTTAGTGTGTTGCCTAAGTGATCTGCCATTAACTTTACTTTTCCATGAGTTGCTCCCGATACGAATTCATCTCCTACTTTTAGAGTTCCAGTTTGAATAAGTACGCTTGCAATAGGGCCTTGATTTTTATCAATATGAGATTCTATTATTGTCCCAATTGCTTTTCTGCTTGCGTCAGCAGATAGATTCTCCATCTCAGCGACAAGATTTACCATTTCTAGAAGTTCGGTAATATTTTTTCCTTCTTTTGCAGAAATTGGCACGCAGATAGTTTTGCCACCCCAATCTTCGCACATAAGATTTAGTTCTGCTAATTCTTTTTTGACCTTTTCTATATCTGATTCAGGTTTGTCTACTTTATTTATTGCAATAACGAATGGAAGATTCTCTTTTTGTGCGAGTTCAATAGACTCTATTGTCTGAGGCTTTAGCCCTTCATCTGCAGCAACAACAATAATTCCAACATCTGCAATTTTGGTACCACGGGATCTCATTGCGCGAAAGGCTTCATGACCCGGTGTATCTAAAAATGTTATTCTTTTTCCATTTAGTTCTACGCTATAGGCACCAATGTGCTGAGTAATATTTCCGCTCTCAGTATCTATGATATTTGTTTTTCTAATGGTGTCTAATAATTTTGTTTTTCCATGATCAACGTGTCCCATTACAACGACGACAGGAGGTTTTGGAGTTTTGTTTGTATCTTTTGCTAAAAGATCTTCTAATTGCTTTACTTTTTGAAGCTCGTTTTCCTGATCTTTTATCTCATTATTGCTTTTTTCTACTTTAAACCCAAGATCTTCTCCTATAATAGACGCAGTATCAAAATCAATGCTTGAGTTAAGAGAAACCATTATTCCATTTTTCATTAGTTCTGTCATAACGTTTTTAAGCGGTGTCCCCATTTTCTCAGCTAGATCTTTGACTATTATGTTATCTTCTATTTGAATAGATCTTTGTGCTTTTGTGGCTTCAATCTTGCCATTATCATCTTGGATTTTTATTTCAGTTATTTTGGCCTCTTCTTTTTCAAATTTGAGCCTTTTTTCTCTTTCTTTGTATGCCTCTATTATCTTTTCTACAAGGTGGTCGCTTACTTTTATTGCTCTTGCACCAATATCAAAGCCAAGCTCTGGTAATATTAGGAGAAGCTCTGCTGTTGTGATGTTTAATTTTCTTGCTAGTTCTGTTACATTCATGTATTTGTTTCCAGTCGTATGCATGTCATAGCGACATACTGTGAACTGGATTATTGTTAGTTTAATCAGTTATATTAATATGTTTTTGTTTTCTTGTCAAATTGACAAAATCACTTAATTGGAATATATTGTTCTATTAAGTAATTTTATGGATATCAATTTATTACAAAATTTAAATAGAGCAATAGATCAAAGCAATAAGATTTTAATATTGCTCCCACTCGATTATAACGGAGATGCCATTTCAGGCGCTATGGCTTTTTATAATTATCTAAAAGATAATACAAAAGATAAGCTAATTGACTTAATTTTACCTCAAAAACCAAAAAAAATATACAGTTTTTTGCCAAGTATAGATGAATCACAACTTGAAACAAAGATCAAAAAGAATTTTGTAATTTCTGTTGATACAACAAAAAAGAAAATACAAAAAATAAGCTATGGTGAAAATGTGGGGAGTTTTGATCTTGTGATTCATTGTGAAAAAGATGTAATTGAGCCAAATGAGGTAACGTGGAGATATGAAGAGATATATGATCTTATAATTACGTTTAATTGTGCAGATGAGAATTCTTTGGGAAGTATTTATAAACAAAACAAGGTTTTTTTTGATAAAACGTTTTTGGTCAATATCTCAAACGTTAGATCGCTGGCTGATTTTGTAGATGTAGATTTAGTGAGTTATGACAATGGATCGGTTTCTGAAATGGTTTATAAGATTTTTTCTTACAATAATATTTTTATAAGTAGTAATATAGCAAATTGTCTTATGTCGGGACTTGTCTTTGCTACCCGTGGGTTTACAAGTCAAAATATTACTCCTCGCATGTTAGAGATTGCTAGCAAATTAATGGACTTAGGCGCTGAGAGAGAAAGAATTATGTCCAAAATTTATCAGACAAAATCTATTGAGCTCCTTAAGTCATGGGGGTCTATATTGTCAGGACTTAAGTATGATAATGAGCATAAAATTGCATGGAGCGAGATGAATTCTTCAAAAAACGAAGAAGGAGATCTTGAAATAGAAGACCTTATTGACGAGCTTATTTCAAAAGCTTTTCAAGCAGAGATAATAGTTCTGTTTGAAATAGTAGAGAAGAATCTTATAAAAGCACATATTTATTCAAATTTTAAATATGATTCATTTGATTTAATAAAAAATATACCAGAAGCTCTTAATATAAAAGGCAATAGCGATATCTTAAATTTTGAGATAAAAGAAATAACAGATGATGCAAAAGAAAAGATTTTAAATGCTATAAAAAGAAGAGTAGATCAAAAATAAAAATTCCCGAAGAGGGAATTTTTAAACAGCCTAAAATTTTTATAATAAATTTTGGTGGGCATAGATGGACTTGAACCATCGACCCCCACTTTATAAGAGTGATGCTCTAACCAACTGAGCTATATGCCCAAAATTTTATTAATTATTGACTAACATTGCATTTGGCACAATTCCAACTGTCGAAGTGAGACAGAGATCCTGCTTGGCGGGAAGCTACCTGTCTCGCTCGCCTCGCTATCGCTATTTGCCTCGACTTGCGTCTATAGCAAGGCGGGTGGCGAAGCGGGTCGTTGGCGTAAGCCGAGGCGGATATGTTCAAAATTCAATTACAGTTATCTTATTATAAAAGGTTATAAAAATCAATGGTGGGCGTATCTGGATTTGAACCAGAGACCTTTACGATGTCAACGTAACGCTCTAACCAACTGAGCTATACGCCCGAATAATTTGTTATAGAACTATAATATTTAAAACGGTTTCTCTAACCCCAGCCAGAGGCTGGTCCGCCTTCGGCGGAAACTGAGCTATACACCCTAAATATTTTTTATTTATTATCTTTAATTTTCAATTAACAAACTCATCTGTCGTAGCATAGTGTAGATCCCGAGCTTATTGAGGGAAGTTACCCGTCTCGCTCGCCTCGTTATCGCTACTTGCCTCGACTTGCGTCTATAGCAAGGCGGGTGGCGAAGCGGATCGTTGGCGTAAGCCGAGGCGGACGAACCCACTATAATGTTTTTATAATATAATAAATAAAATGTTTTGTTAAGGGGTGTGGGGTGCTTTTTATTTATATTGACAAAAATTTATATAGTCTTTAAGATAAAGAAAATTATATTTCCATAAGGGAGGAAAAATGAAAGCTCAAATATTGAGCAGAAAGGACAAGGTGTTTGCGCGTGTTTCCGTGGATGAATTGCTGGTTTATTTAGCGAGCAATTATGACCCGGATAAGGTAATGGAAATTGCAGAGTCTTGTGGTTTTGATTTGGATAGCGCCCTAGCAACTTGGAGTTTCTCAAGACATTTTCATGAGCATGGCAAGGATCATTTTGAAGAAAGACTCATCCACTGGAGGGGCATTTATTATAAGCACAATGAGCTTAGGTATAAATGTCCAAGCAAGATGGAATACAAGGGTTTTCTTAAGAAGCTTATTTTAAGTGGTTACAGCTATCAATTCACAGCAATTAAGAGCATTGAGATTCTGGAGAAGTTTGCTGGTGGAAGACTTTTGATAAGTGGATCAGAAAACGTCGTGTCATCTAGTGATGCTTCTTTTCTGGATTATATAAAAAGTGGTGAGTGTTACAAAGAAGAGTTGACGGTATATTTTGAAAATATTCCAGAACTTTTTTTCTCATTTAGTTTTTACGATGAAGAGGGTGAGCGTAAAGCATTTGTGTGCTGTATTCATTGTTCTTCTCGTAATGCCGATTTTGAGAAGAATACGTATGTTTATACAAGAGGAGGAATTCGTAAATATTATAATGTACCAGAATATTTCAATAACAGATTTATGCAATTTATGTCGCGGGGACTGCTTATTGGATTTTTTAGCTCGGAATCAACGCTTACTAATTGTTTGTGTGAATATTTACAATCAAGAAATGTTCTTTTGCCGAATTTACATTATACAAGCAATATGTCACCATATGAAATGAAAACCGAAATTGAGAAAATGATGGAAGAGTCTTCCATGGATATCGAAAGTCTCAATTCTCTTGTAAGAAGAGTAACAAAGATGGAAACAAAGAGAGGTGTTTTACCTCAGCATCTTACGTTTCTCATTCTTTATTTGAGAGACTTTGTTTTAAGAAGAAAGGCCCTTCTTAGTAAGTGGTCTAAAGAGAAAAATCTGAAGGCACTTCAAGAAGAATATGAAAAAACCTTAAAACCACAATAAAAACAATTCCCTACCAGATCATTTGATTAGGTGGGGTTTTTTAATTATCGTATATTTGTGATAAAATTATGTTATTAGTAGTTTATTTATACTTAAAATAAATGACACAAACAATAGATGATTTATTGGCCTCTTCAATAGTAGATGATTCAAGTCAAAAAGATGCAAAAGTAGAAGAGTTGCCAAACAACAAAAAGCAGGAGAATGCGTTTATAAACACCGTGGCTCCAATAGATGAAAAAGAAGAGGCTAAGAATATAACCCCTATTTCGTCATATAAACAACCAGAAGTATCGGGCGATAAATATAATTCTGAAAATATACAAAAAAATAATGACTCTTTTAAAAATAAAGTGGTAGATTTAAGTGGAGCGTTTGATGCTGTTATTGAAAAAAAGAAACAATTATCTCACGAAAATCGTCTGGACAAAAAAACAAATAAGAAAAAAACAAAATTTTTATATATATTTATTGTAATAATTATTTGGATTATTATTGCCGTTATAGCAGTATCTGCAATAGTAAATAATCAAAAAGAATCAAAACAACGAGAAAAAGCAATACAGGAATTACAATTAAAAATACAGCAACGCGCAAAAACATCAATAAAATAGTAACTTTATCTGTTAGGGTTTGATTATTACCTCGCCCTCTTGAATAGCGTCTTTACATACTGGCTTTACTCCTCCTATGTCATACCAAATACATCCTTGTGTTATAGTACATGCTTGTTTGTCTTTTATTGCTGCGCAACCAGTTACTATTGTTTGACAGCTTCCAGCAACCTTACATATATTATCCCAACAACATCCAGATCCAGAAGCGTTACATGTATTTGAACTTGTGTAAGAACCACATAGAGTCTCTATAATAATGTCAGGCGACCCTTTGCACGACCCAGATGTACATAGAAAATCATAAGGATTGTTATTTAGATATCCCATTAAGTATGCTTTTCCACCAGATTTTATATATTGATATTTAAAATTATTTGGTGATTTTGGTAGAGCGGTCATATATACAGTAGAGCCCCTTCTAAAGGTTTTGTTTTCACAAATATATGAATTGTTATATATAATATTGTCTGCTGGACTGGTACAATCACCACTGCTCGCTGGATATTCTCCCCAGTCTACATAATATTTCTCAAATGCTGTAGCTATAGTTTTTAAATCAGACATTATTTTTACGTCCTTGGCTTTGGATCTTGCATTGCTAAGCGCAATGACAGCAAAGCTAGACATAAGCCCTATTATTGAAATTACAACTAAAAGCTCTATCAATGTAAAGGCTTTTTTGTTTTTTTGTTTTTCCATAAATTTTTATTATAGTTAATAAACGTATATTATAACTATATTGCATATTCAAAGTAATTTCAATTATTTGTTTCTAGTTATTATTTGAAAATAATATATTTTTAGTAAATAACTTTTTATTTTTAGGTTTTTATGTATAATAAACACATGAAAAAATATTCAATAAAATACAAAAAATACATTTTGAAAAATATTGGTTCAGACGAATATAGAAATCATTTTATTTCAAAAGATAATGTTTTACTCGATGTTTTGCAAGATGGAAGATTTGCTTGCGCAAAATTTGTTTCAGAAGTTCTAAAAAAGTTTAGGATGATTAATGTTGTGCACGCAACTGTGAAATCAGCACAAAAAGACATGATGGCTTTTGGCTGGAAGGAAATAGAGTTAAGAGATATAAAACGAGGAGATGTTATTGTATGGGAGAGGAATGCTAGAGGAAACTTACATATTGGCTTTTATGTGGGTAGATATAGAGCAGTCAGTAATTCTTCTTCAAAAAGAGTGATTTGGAAACATCACTATAAGTATAGAGGAAAAAGAAAAATTGTGAGAGTTTTGAGTTTATTAGGGGAAGCTTGACCCCATGAGATAGTAATCATCTCACGGGGTTGATTTTTTTGATAATAGTTATAGTATAAAAATAGACTATAAAAATATGGAGGTTTTATGAGCAATGTATTTCCAATCGTGAATCCCGATATTTTAGGGGTTCAAGTAATCGGTTTGGATTCGGGTGAATTTCATATAAGCATCAATGTTCCCACAAGTACAGAAATTCATTTTCAAAATCTTGAAGAAGCGCTAAATTCTTGTAAGGGGAGTGATGTGGAAAAGTGTTTTTTTCATGTTGTAAGTGAGCCATGCTCTAGGTTTATTGGCAAAGCCCTGATTTTTTATAAGGATTTTCACAAAGATTCACAACACGAAGTGTTTATTGTTTATTATGACAAAAATACTAAAAATCTATTGAACATGCTCTGTATTGATGGTATTTTTAATGTTCTTAGCAGAGAAGAGTTTGAAGAGCAAAGAACAGCTAGTTAGTTTATTGTTTTTATCGTATATCCCCATTATTAATTGATGGGGATTTTTGTTTTCCTAAATTAATCTAGAGCTAATCTTAAAATAATGCTGAATTAATATCCTGTTGCTTTTTTTATTTATCTATGGTTAAATACAAAGTTAGAAAATATGGGAGGAAGAGATGAGAAGAGGATATCCTGATGGATTTATTAATCGCGTAATAAGCAAGATTGGTTCAGAAGAGTACAGATCGCTCGATGAGTATGATGGAAGATTTGCTTGCGCAATATTTGTGTCCGGTGTTTTAAAAGATTTTAGGCTAATACATCATCAACATGACAAGGTTCAGGTTGTCATTCACGGTTTGAGTCTGGTTGATCATGTTGTTGGAAAAGACCACTTTAAATGGAAAGAAATTGAGTTAAAAGATATTAAACCAGGAGATTTAATTGTTTATGAAAGAAAAAAGAAATACGCCTGTTATCATATAGGAATTTATATTGGCGATGATGAGGTAGTAAGTAATAGTTGGAAGAGTCGTACTCCAATAAAACACTCAATAGATTCGCCAACCCTTGGCATGGTAAAAAGAAAAAGAGAAATAGCCCAAGTCTTTGCTCTTTTGAAGGAGGAGTAATGTCTCAGAATGTGGCACTTAATCTAAATCTAGTAGAGGTATATCCTCAACAATATTTGGACCACATAATAGCTCAGGTGAATTCATCTATTTATAGTGTTTATCATCCTAATTGTAATGATGAAAAAAATAAAAAAAATAGGTCTTCTGCCGCTAATTTTGTTTCAAGAGTTTTATTAATATGTGGAATGATTTGTAAACCCCAGATTCAAATTAGAATTCTTATACAAGAGATGATAGCGTGTGGGTGGATTGAACACAATAAATTTGGAATAGAAGATTTAATTCCTGGTGACGTTGTTGTTTGGGAACAAGACAAATCAGGAAACCGGCACATTGGATTTGTGCACGAAAACAATTTGGCCGTAAGTTTTTATGGCAAGAAAGGATATCCAATACTTCATGAATTGGGGTTTGAAGATCTTTTGCATGGTCATAATCGAGAGATTATTTCAAGGCTTACATTAGTAAAATAGGGAGGAAAGATGAACAATGAGTTTTTACAAAATTTGTCCGCAAAAAAGAACCTTAGGGCAGAGAGAAGACATTCGAGTTATAGTTCGAGAAAGATATCAAAGCCTTGTAAGGCTTTTGCTATTTTTGTGTGTAGTATAATCGCAATTCCCATTGTCGGCAGTATTATAGTGGCTATTGCGAGATGTTTCTAAGTTTTTATAGAGCGAGTTAATCTCGCTCTTTTATTTTTGATAGAGTATAGATATTTATAATGGGGTTTTTCTTATTTTTAACTTATAAGAAAGAATGTTTGTGAGTAAGTGCAATATTCCAAGTATAATTAAAGAATAAATGATAAAACTAGGCCTTAGGTTTATATAAAAATATAGAACGATACTGGATCCTATTACCCAATCTATTTGATCTATTGGTGGAAGTGATTTTCCGGGACGTATTTTTAATTTTCTTTTAAAATAGCTTTTTAGCAAATCTCCTAGGAGCGCGCCAATGCCCATCAAAAGTCCAAAGATAATAATATTAATATTTTGGTAGTTTAGAAGTTCAATTTTATATGTAAGCGCGCTCATTATGCTTTGTAAAAAAACGATAATAATTGAAGATATTATCCCAAAGAAAAAGCCTCTATAAGTTTTATGGTCACCGAATAATCTTTTATTTATTGGAGTATTTAAAAAATTACACTTGCGAAAAATAACTGGTGCCATATTTGCAAATGCTCCTGGTAGATAAAGCCAAATTATTTGTAAGAACAAAATCATTTATTTTTTTTGTTCAAAAATAAATAAAAGTGATAAAAAAAGTGCACGCTCATTAAAATGTTTAGCACAATGATTACAAAATTTAATATAAATTTTTCTACATCAAACAAAAATGTCAATAGAAAAAATATTTCAAATATAACTTTGTAGTAACTAATTCTTGCATATGGAGATATTATCCAATCATTTTTTATGTTTTCATTTTTATTTACGATAATCATTAGATATAGAGCCGGAATAATAAAAAGAAAATATGAAAGATTTAGATTGTTGATATAATCAATTTTTATAAGTCCAAGAATAAAAAAAGAAAAAATAATATTATCAGACAACATATCTATAAATTTTCCTCTATCCCCATCCTTTTTTTGATACCTTGCTAATGCTCCATCAAAAAAATCTGTGAGTCCACCAAGAATGATTGTTACAAAAGCGATATTAAAATTAATTTTAACTAATATAAAAAATAAAAATCCAGAAAAGGCTCTTAAGAAAGATAATATATTTGGTGTAAATCCCAATTTATCTAGTATTTTGATAAAGATGTCAAAATATTTACCTCTTTTTTGCTGAGAGAGCCTGTTTATTTTGTCTATTATGGTGTCTATTATCATATAGATATTTTAGCAGATTTAGGTCAATAAAAAAACTCATTATTCGTTTTTGGTGGATGGGGTTGCATTTTTTCTAATTTATGGTAATATTTACTAAATGCTTTGATTTTAGCACAAAAGACCGCTGAAATAAGAGTATCTAATAATTAATAAAAAGGTCTTTTTTTATTTTCAATTTATTATTTAGTAATTTATAATTGATTTTCTATTTACTATTTTATTATTTTAATTAAAAATAGCCCAATAATAAATCAATTGAAAATGGAAAATTGAAAATAGTGAATAAATTTATGACTACAAAAATTACAAAAGAAAAGAAAGAAACAGCTTTTTCGAAAATTTTAGAAACACATGATGAAATAAAATTGCCAAATGTTGGTGATCTTATTGAGTGTTCGGTTATTTCTATTGGAAAAAGTGAAGTTATATTAGATTATAAAGGAATATCTTCTGGAATTGTAAGAGGAAAAGAAATCCAAGATGAATCTGGCGATGGCGGCAACTTCAAAATAGGAGATAGTGTAAAGGTTACTGTATTAGAGCTTGATAATGAAAAGGGTTTGATGGAGCTATCTTTTAGATATGCATCACATCAACAAGCTTGGGATGAACTTGAAAAATTAATGAAAGAAGAAACTGTTGTAGAAGCAAAAGTAATAGACGCAAATAAAGGTGGTTTGATGGTCAAAGTTGGAAATGTTGTTGGGTTTTTGCCAGTTTCACAACTTACTACAAAATATTATCCAAGAGTAGAGGGCGGAGACAAAGGAAAGATTTTGGGACATTTAAGAGGATTTATTGGAAAAGGATTTAATGTCGTAATAATTGATGTAGATGAAAAAGAAAGTAAATTAATAGTATCTCAAAAATCAGCATGGGCAGAAGAACAAAAGAAAACTTTGTCAGATTTCAAAGTAGGAAAAGTTGTTGAAGGAAAAGTAACTGGCGTTGCTGACTTTGGTGCATTTGTAGAGTTTGGTGATAATTTAGAAGGGCTTGTTCATATATCAGAATTAGCATGGCAGAGAATTGATAACCCATCTGACTTTATAAAGGTAGGAGACAAGGTTCAAGCAGAAATTATTTCAGTAGATGATGGAAGAATATCACTTAGCATGAAAAAGCTTGTAAAAGATCCTTGGGTATCTTTGGCTGAAAAATATAGTGTTGGTCAAAAGGTAAAAGGAAAAGTTTTAAAAATCAATCCATTTGGAGCATTTATAGAACTTGATAAAGATATCCATGGCCTTGCTCATATTTCAGAGCTTAGTGACAAGATGATAAATAATCCAGAAGATGTTGTAAAAATTGGAGAGTCATATGATTTTACAATTATTAATTTAGAAGCACATCAGCACAGATTAGGATTGTCTCTAAAGACTCAAAAGTCAAAAGAAAAGAAAGAAGATGTTGAGATTTTGGAGGTAGATACGAAAGAAGAGATTAAGGAAATTTCAGGGGAAGATGTAAAAGAAGTTATAGAAGGAGATAAAAATGTAGAAAAAGTTAAAAAGGAAAAAAAGATCACCTCAACTAAAAAGAAAGTACAAAAAGAATAAAATAGGTTATCAAAAAATAAGTGGGGGAGTCCACTTATTTTTTACACAAGTACTATTTTATACTTTCTTCAAATCGATTATAATGATTATATTAAATTAATAAAATTTCGTCACGATGGCGGAACAATAAAAAAATGAAAATATTTAAAAACCTTTTGATATTTTTGTTAGCAATATTAGCTATTGCAGCTATATTTAGCTTTTTTAGTACTGGGGATGCTTCAAAAAAGGATGATATTTCTATTATTGATTTGAGCACAAAGATTAAGAATGAAGAAGTCTCCAAAATTGAAGTTAATGGAAATAAATTAACTATAGAACTCAAAAATGGAGAAAAGAAAATAAGTAGGAAAGAGTCAGAAGAATCTTTTACTCAAACACTCATTAATTTAGGGGTGGCAAGTGATAAAATAGATAAGCTTAATTTGCTTATAAAAGAAGAATCCGGAAATTCTATTTGGATGACTGTTGTATTACCAATAGTTGTGCCATTTTTACTAATAGGACTTTTTATTTGGTTTATGTTTGGTAGAGTTCAGGGTGCAAATTCAAAAGCTCTTAGCTTTGGTGAGTCTGGTGCAAAAAAAGTTGATACAAAAGCTACCAAGGTAACATTCTCTGATATTGCAGGATGTGCTGAATCAAAAGAAGAGCTTCACGAAGTTGTAGAATTTCTTAAAGACCCCAAAAAATTTATAAAACTTGGCGCTGAAATACCAAAGGGAGTTTTGCTTCTTGGTGCGCCAGGAACAGGAAAAACACTTTTGGCTCGTGCTGTTGCAGGAGAGGCTGGAGTTCCATTTTTTCATATATCTGGATCTGAGTTTGTAGAAATGTTTGTTGGAGTTGGCGCATCACGTGTAAGAGATTTATTTAAGAAAGCAAAAAAAGAAGCACCATGTATTGTGTTTATAGATGAAATAGATGCTGTAGGTCGTCAGCGCGGAACAGGTCTTGGAGGATCACACGACGAAAGAGAGCAGACATTAAATCAAATTTTGGTTGAGATGGATGGGTTTGATAATAAAACAAATATTATTGTAATTGCTGCTACAAATAGACCAGACGTTCTTGACCCTGCGTTACTTCGCCCAGGAAGATTTGATAGACAAGTTATTATAGATAGACCCGACATTAAGGATAGAAACGCAATACTTGAAATTCATGCAAAAAACAAACCACTTGAAAAAGATGTTGATTTGAAAGTTGTAGCACAACGTACTCCTGGATTTTCAGGTGCAGATCTCAAAAATGTTCTAAATGAGGCAGCAATTTTTGCAGCAAGAACAAATAAAAGCAAGATCAATCAATTAGATATTTTATCAAGCATTGAAAAAGTAGTTCTTGGTCCAGAGAGAAAGAGTCACATATTATTAGATAAAGAAAAAAAGATAACAGCATATCATGAAGCAGGTCACGCGCTTATTGGTCACTTATTACCAAATTGCGATCCTATTCATAAGGTTTCTATCATTTCTCGTGGTCGTGCTGCAGGATATACTATGAATATGCCAGAGCGTGATAAGCATCTTAGCACAAAATCAGAGTTTGTAGATGAGATTTCAATGATGCTCGGTGGTCTTGTAGCAGAGAAAATTATTTTTAATGAAATTACAAATGGAGCAAGTTCAGATCTTATTGGGGTTACAGAAATTGCAAAAAAAATGATTACAAAATATGCTATGAATGATGACTTGGGTTATAGAGTATTTGGTCAAGGGTCTGAGATGGTTTTCTTGGGCAAAGAAATTCATGAGAACAAAGACTATAGTGAAAAGGTTGCAGAGAAAATTGATGAAGAAGTAAAGAATCTTATCGATAGTTGTTATAAAACAGCAGAAGACACTATTAATAATAATAGAGAAAAACTAGAAAAAATTGCTACTACACTATTAGAAAAAGAAACTATTGAAAAACAAGAGTTTGAGGAGTTGTTGAAGGATTAATATTCTTTGTATTAAAAAAAGAAGCGCTTGAGGGCGTTTCTTTTATTTGCTTATTATTTTTTTGAAGATTGATTTGTAATATCTAATTATTATGACAATAGTCTTGATTTTTAAATATTAGATATTTGCGCATTTCCGTTTTATTAAAATAAATTCGTTTACTATAATGTCAAACCATTATATGTGACATTATTCATTAAATATAAATAACGTAGAGACGTAGCAATGCTACGTCTCTACGGAAATGCGCCCATTATTAAATCAGATAAATTTTCGTTTAAAAAATAGGTTTAATTTATAGATTATTCCTTATTGCCATACATCTGCTTTTGCATTTCATATATTTTTCTTAAATCATCATTAGTCTGGTTTTCTTTTAATAGCGTTTCTCTTATTAAAAACAGTTCCTCCTGATCGGTGCAACCATTGCCCTGAGCTAATTTATCCGCTAAAAATATTGTAAGAACCTCTTCTTTTGTCACTTCAAGATTAGAAAGAGTATTATTTAGATCATCAAAAGAGTTTATGAATTGTTCAAAATTTGTAGTTGTTCGTAATTTTTTTATTCCTTTTGTTGGAATATAATGACAGCCAACTAGTTTTGCGACTTTTTCTTGATCTAATCCTAGAGAATTAAATATATCGGGATTCATTTTTCTAACCATTTCTTCGCCAACAATTTCATGATCTGTAAATTCATGATATGGCTTTCCTGGCTCTTTTTCTTGCGGGTTTCCAACTTTATCAGTTTTTTCTGCTGCAACTACTGGTTTCCCAATATCATGTAGCCATGCAGCTGCTAGCATATTTTTATCAGATGTAAGATTTGATAATTGTTTTACACAATTTTCAGAGTGAGTATATACGTCAAATTCATGAAAATTGTTTTGCCAAACATCTATTCCCGCACGAAGCTCTTGGATGTTGCTAAAAGCATTATCAATTTTTTCTTTTTCGGATATAGTATCCATTTTAGGTTCTCCAAATTTCATAGTTTTAAAATTAGTTTGTTATATATATAATTTTACTCAAGTCTAGAATTTTGTAAACTAGAATAAAAAAGCGCCGAATCATTTGACTCGACGCTGTAACCTAACATTTTACTCTCCTTTAAGGATTTTGTTTATTGTTATTTTCATTTCTTCCGTCGGTATTTCTGTGTGGAAGAACGAGCTTTCCCAATTTATTATTCTTCCTTTAATAAAATCTCCCCCAATGAGAGGGCGATTCTCAGAATCTATTATCTTCTTTTCCGTGGCAATGGATGCTAAGTGTTCGTGGTTCATTACGTACCTAGATCCAATTAAAACGATCTCTTTTTCCTCGTACTGGTAGTACAAGAATTTATACGCTTCGAATAAATTTTGTTTTTGATAGGTGACGGGATTTTTTCCGTCAATCCAAAAAATTCTCATTTTATCCTCCTTAAGGATTTTGTAGATTTTCGTGTAAAAGCGCCCCTCGACTTTGCTCGGGACGCTTGTAAATTACCTTTTTGTTACCTCTTCAGCCATTAATTCGTGGTTATTACCCATTACAAAGGATATTCCATTTTTTGTAATAGATTTAATATCTAAGCGTGTGAGTTCATACTCAGATATCTTTTCACAATAATTTTCAAAGAATAGCTTGTCATTATAGAGTGGTTCCTCATTGTAATATGTGGATTTCCACATTATGGAATAGCTATATATTCTGTCCTTAGAATACATAACCAAATTCGAAAATTCTTCATGGAATTCACCGTAATCTCCAGAAGAGCGTTTCATATTTATAAGATGTATAAATATGGGACTGTTATCGAATATTATTCGTCTACAACCAATTGTTTCTATGGGGTCACCATCCCAGAAGGAAAGTGAGCTATTAATGTATAATGACTTGAATTCTTTACCAAAGGCTTTTTCAAAAGCCTTTATAAGTTTTTTGGTATTTTCTTCGTTACTCGATGCCAAGATTTGATTAACAAGCTCGTTTTCACGATTAGGGTCAAAGGTTGTTTCATTTTTCATTTTATCCTCCTTATGGATAAGTTTGTTTAGTTGTCAATTTGCTTTCTTTATGTTGTAATAGTTAAATATATCATGTATGTAGTATATTGTCAACCATATTTGACTACAATAATTAGATATGATATACTGTTTATATAAAGCATAAAATATGATTATTGACTAATATATTTGACAATTAATCAATCCCGTCATGCGACGGGACAAATGAACATATGGAACAAGAATTAATAAAACTAGGATTTTCTAGCAATCAAGCAATGGTATATTTAGCACTTTTGGAGCTTGGACAGAGTCGCGCAGGACTGATTATTGCAAAAGCAAAGCTTCCAAGACAGACTGTCTACAATACTCTTGCAGAGCTCGAGGAAAAAGAGCTTGTCTTCTCCGTGGTAAAGTCAGGACGCAAGAATTTTCAGACCAAAGACCCTCAGCAGTTACTTGAAAATGTGAGACTTCAAGAAGAAACAATAGAAAAATTACTTCCTCAGCTTATTTCAAGGCGAGATGTTTCCAAAAATATTTCAGATATTAGGGTATATGAAGGACTCGATGGATTTAAAACGGTTCATTTGGCAAATATAAAAAATGCCAAAAAAGATTCTACCGTATATTTTATTTCGGCTGGAAGTCAGAGATGGGTTGATTTAGCAAAGACGTCTGGGATGCTATATAAATATGAAAAAATAAGATTAGAAAAAAACATTACTCAAAAGTTTGTTGTTTATGAGGGTCAAAGAGAAACGTTAGATATTTTTACAAATACAGAGTTTAGAGATCAATTGCCATCGCAGAGAAGGCAATATAGATATTTGTCCAATGACTTTAGCTCCCCAGTGTCTATACAAGTTTGGCAAGATAGGATCGATTTAATTGTTTTTTCAAATCATCCAATTGTTTTTGAAATAAAAAATGTTGAGATTGTAAAATCTTTTGAAAATTATTTTAAAGTTTTATGGAATATTGCAAAGGAGTAGATTATTTTGCGTATTATTCTAAATAAAAATGCGACATAGAAATGATATAATTAGGTTATCTTACTAACTAATTAAATATCATAATCTATGCCACAATATGATTCTATCAC
>JAEHGL010000020.1 GCA_019248485.1 Candidatus Komeilibacteria bacterium S5_K13
ATAGTTATTTATGAAGATATTTGATTAACTGTATGAGTTTTGTCAAAACAAAAAACTCCCCAGAAGATTTTTTTCTAAGGAGTTTGCACTCCCCAACATTAGGCATATTACCAAGCAGATGAGCTTAATAATTTCCAGTTACATTCTTATTTGAGAAGCATTAATTTTTTTGCAAATAGTCTCTTTTTTCGTATATTTTTTATTTATTCTCACCATTTTGGTAGGAAATAAATTTTATAGTGTTTTGTTTTTGTTTTTCGATCAAAAAGATAATTTGCTATTTTTTATCTATTAAAATTATAGCATTTTTTATAATTGGGGTCAACAGTTCATATTATGGCTTAAAATAGATAAAAATTAGAGTTTGTTAATATACTTATTATAATATATAAGCACAGTAAAGTCAAATGTGTATTAACACACCTGTGGATAAGTCTGTGGATATGTATGTGAATATGTGGATAACTATTTAAAAACCGTATATTTATTGGATTTAAGAAGTGGATAATTATAAATAGAAGTATGGGCATGAAGTAAGCAGTAGGAAATGAATGGGGTATTGATTTCTATGTTACTAAAATAGTATAAAATTTTAGATAGTTTTTATATTTTAGAAGCATATTGGTGGGTCTATATTCTTTATGAATAGTAGAATTTTTTGGTTTACTGTGATAAAATATATGTATAAATTTTATTTTATAATAAAAATAAAAATGGAAATAAATAATTTATTAAAAGAGGCGGTAGAAATTGGTGCATCGGATTTGCACTTAGCTGTTGGACACAATCCTATTGTAAGAATAGATGGAGAAATGAGAGATTTGAAAGGGTATGAAGAAATTTCAGTTGCGGAGAATAAAAAAATGATTGATAGTATTTTAACGGTAAGTCAAAAAAAGAAATATCAAGAAGAAAGAGAATTGGATTTGTCATATGAAATAAATAAGATTGGAAGATTTAGAATAAATTTGTTTTGGGAAAGAGACAACCCAGGACTTGTTGGAAGGATTATAAATCATGAAATTCCAGCGCTTGAGGATATTGGATTGGGTGATGTTGTTTTGAAGATGCTAAAACAAAGACAGGGACTTATTCTTGTCACCGGTCTTACGGGAAGTGGAAAGTCTACTACTCTCGCCTCGATGGTAAATTATTTAAATGAAAATGAATCTTTGGCAATTGTTACATTGGAAGATCCTATTGAATATCTTTTTCCAAAATCAAAAAGTATTATAGCGCAAAGAGAGTTAGGATCAGATATGCTTAGTTTTGCAGAAGGATTAAGACATGTTTTAAGGCAAGACCCAAATGTAATTATGGTTGGTGAAATGAGAGACCTGGAATCGATCGCATTAGTGCTTACTCTTGCAGAGACAGGACATTTGGTGCTCGCAACAATTCATACTCCAAATGCAGCACAGGTGGTAGATAGAATTATAGATGTTTTTCCAGCATACCAACAACAACAAATTAGATTACAGTTCGCAACTATTTTAACGGGCGTAATATCACAACAACTATTGCCAAAAAAAGGCGGTGGAAGAATTGCAGCAAGGGAAATATTATTAAATACGCCAGCAATTTCAAATATTATAAGAGAAAATAAAATAGCTCAGATAAATACAGTACTTCAAACAAGTGCTGATAAGGGTATGATAACAATGAATCAGTCTATTAAGGCTTTATATGAAAATGATTTAATAGAAAAAGAAGTTGCAAAAAACTATCTTGTAGAAGAAGATTAATTGCTTAACACATAAAATAAAAACTATGGAAAAAAATAGTTTGATAATTTTAGCTGCAGGAAAAGGAAAAAGAATGAATTCTGATTTACCAAAGGCACTTACGAATTTGAATGGAATTTGTTTAATTGAAAATCTTTTAAACACAATAAATAAAACAAAATATAAAGATGTTTCTATTATAGTGGGTTTTAATGGTCAAATGATAATTGAAAGATTTGTTGATAAATCGTATAATTTTTTTTGGCAAAAGGAACAGCTTGGAACAGGGCATGCCGTAAAACAAGCAGAAGAGTTTTTGAAAGATAAGTATGATAACCATCTAATTCTGAACGGTGATTCTCCATTTACGTCAAAAGAAACTATAGAAAACATTATAGATGCACATGAAACTGACAAATCTGTAATTACAATGGCAACCTTGAAATTAGAAAATTTTCAAGGAGATAATAATTGCTTTTGTCATTTTGGAAGAATCATAAGAGATAATAATGGAGATGTATTAAAAATAGTTGAATTTAAAGATGCAACTGAAGCAGAAAAGAATATTACAGAAGTAAATCCGGCGATTTATTGTATTAGTGATAAATGGATATGGAAAAATTTGGAAAAAATAAAAAATAATAATAATCAGAATGAATACTATCTTACAGATCTTATTCAAATAGCTAGATTAGAGGGTCTTAGAGTAAATTCGATTACATCTTGCAATGCTTTTGAAATGATGGGCGTTAACACTAGTGATGAATTATTGAAGGCTCAGGAGATTTATCAAAAAACCAAGAACTCTTGACATTAATCTGTTTTTACATTAGTATTTGTAAGTAATAACCTTATTTTGAAATTATATGAAAAAAGAAATAAAAAAAGAAATTGCTGCTAAAGCTAAGGCTCTTGCAGATAAACAATTAGAAGAACGTGGTAAAATAGAAATACAATCAGGAATGGTTGTAAGGGTACATGAAAAAATTAAAGAAAAAAATGCTAAGGGAGAAGAAAAGCAAAGAATTCAGATTTTTGAAGGTATTGTTATTGCTAGAAAGCATGGTAAAGAAACGGGGGCAACAATTACCGTAAGAAAAGTTTCAGATGGAGTTGGTGTTGAAAAAATATTTCCAATACATTCACCATTACTTGAAAAAATAGAAATAAAGAGCAGAATTAAATCTACAAAGTCAAAGCTTTACTATCTTAGAAACTATAAAAAAAGACTCAAGAAGGTTGCTATTTAAACTATTTTGGCACGGGTGGCGCCCGTCTCGCCTAACGGCTTCGCCGAGGCTGAGAATGGCATACCTGCCGGCAGGCAGGCGCGCAGGAATTAAAATTTTTCCGCTAGAGTGGTGAAATGGTAGACACGCAAGCTTGAGGGGCTTGTAGGAAAATTTTCCTGTGGAGGTTCAAATCCTCTCTCTAGCACCATCCTATTTTTTGAAATTTGTCATTTGGAACTTGAAATTTATTTAGGGTCCTTCCGCCTTGGCTCGCGCCAACGCGAGACAGGTGGCTCCTCTCGACTTCGCTCGAGGTCTTCACTTCGTTTCGACAGTTGCACGAGTAGTCTTTAAAAGAGTTCGTTAAAAATATAATAATGTTTTGGGTCCTTGGCTCAGTTGGTTAGAGCGTCTCGTTTACACCGAGAAGGCCATAGGTTCGAATCCTATAGGACCCACCACTCGATTCGTTCTCATTTTATTCGAACTCACTCGTGGTCTTCGACCGAACGTTAATATATCTGCGTTAATCGAGTGTCCTGAGCGAAGTCGAAGGACTCGCTCATGGTCTTCATTCCGCTCTGCGGAATTACGACCACACTCATTATATAAATGAGTCGAATGCCCTGAGTTTATCGAAGGGCACGAGAAAAACGTTTTCCATTGGAATCGAGTGTCCTGAGCGAAGTCGACGAATAGAATAATAAAATTATATATGTCATTCTTTGTTTATATAGCCAGGTGTAAGGATAAAACTTTGTATACTGGGTATTGCAAGAATCTAAAGTCTAGGGAAGATAAACATAATATAGGAGAGGGCGCAAAGTATACTAAGTATAGAGTGCCTATAAAAATTATATATTCTGAAGAATTTGAAACTAGGAAAGAGGCAATGGCAAGAGAAAGACAGATTAAATCTTGGACTAGAAATAAAAAAGAAAATCTGATAAAATATAGAGACTCTGATGAATATAGAATTTTGAATAATGAATAAATTGAAGAATTTATTAATTTAGAAATTAAATCAACATTCGTCATTTCCGCCAAAGGCGGACAGGCATCATTCAAAATTAATTTTGGGCTTGTCCGCCTTGGCTCGCGCCAACGCGAGACAGGTGGCTCATCACAAAATAGAGTAAGTTAAATTGGAGATTTGTAATTTAAAATTTAGATAAAAGCATAATGGGCTTGTGGCTCAGCTGGTTAGAGCATCTGCTTTGCAAGCAGAGGGTCGTGGGTTCGAATCCCACCAAGTCCACCATTCGACTCATCCCGCCCTGCGGGATTCGCTCATGGTTTTCGTCTCGCTTTGCGTGACTACAACCATTCTCATTATATAAATGAGGCGAATGCCCAAACATAATTAAGGGCTTATATATTGATTTATGGTTCTAGACCATCAAAAACACACTGTTAAAAGCAGTGTGTTTTGTTTTTTCAAATCATTGACAATAAGCATTTATTATATTAAGCTTTTATGAAAATATAAAATATTATCGGAGGATAAAATGATAGATTTAAAATCAATGACCAATGAGCAATTAACAACTTTCTGGGGTGAAACTATTTCTACATTCAATCATGAAGATTTATGTGAGCTATATTTGTATATTTTTTTAGAATTGAGAGACGATTATTCAAATGACTTACCCCAAGAAATGCTTCATATTTTACGTGAACAACAATTTTTACGTGAACAACAATCACAAAGAGAAGAAAATATCCCAATTGATTATAATAAATATAAGTGTAGGGCGAATTATATTTGTGGTTTGGCGAGTAGGCTAGAAGCCGTTGTGGAAAGGGGTATTGTTACTGATTTAAAGATTATAAAAAAAATAGACGAGTTTAGGAATCATTCGTTTGACTATTATATTAATGGAAAAGATAATAGTAGAACCACCCAAGAAGAAATAGACATGATAAATGATATTCTAAATGATGTTATAGATTATCTGCAGAGTATGGTTGATCAAAAAAAGGAGGAAGAATGTTAGCCATTTATCTAAAACACAACGATGGAAGATGGTATGACAGAGTTCAGTCATGCAAATTTCCAGATGGAATTTCTTGCAAGACAGAGCTTTGTGTAAATCAGGACGCATTTAAGTTTCTATTAGGAAGAAGTTTCTATGATGCTTTTGAAGTTTTAAACGAGGGTCATCTCCAGAGATTAATGACACAAGGAGATCTCGATAAAACGATTGAATTTCTTAAGAAAATGATTGAAGATGCAAAGGTGATTCTTGAGCGTCATAATGAGTTAGATATGTCAGATGCAGTTGGTATGGAAGAAAAACCTAGGGCGTATTTGGATTATGTCGAAGAGTTGATACGCGAATTGAATGAAAGTGATGGTTGGCAGTCGTATATTGATGAAATTGAAATCGCTATTGAATTTTGTCAATATGCAAAAGAGCAAATTTCTAGTATTTGCCCCACTGTCATGATAGAGTTTGTTCCATAACAGAGCTATATTTAAGGCACTAAATCGGTGCCTTTTTATTTTGATAAAAAAATCACCAAGCTATTAAACTTGGTGATGATGTTTTAATTTTTGATAACACTTATCCGCCCTACCGATAGCGATTATGAGCATTAGCTGTTTGTCGCTAAAGCCCACCCCCTCATCGATGGTATTTTTATCTAAACTAGTCTTGTAGTTAAACAATCCATTTGAATTTGTTCTGGTGTATATTTGAAACATATCGTAGTTCATTGTGAGCTCCCACCCTATTTCAGATATACTAAGCAGAGCATTTTCTATGGCTTCTTCAAAGCTTTTAAAGTCATTCTCGCAGTTTATGTATTCCTCATCTTTTTCTATTCTGTATTCCCATTTAGATGACAATGGATTTTGTCTCGTGTATATAGAAAGAGATGACGTTTCTTGAGCGAATTTCCATTTGTAGTTTTCAATGTGCATCGCAATATCTTTTCCGGCGATTTCAGCATCTAAAACCGGAATAATCAAGTCTGCGCCCATGCTTACTATTTTATACTCATAATTTCCATCAAAGTTTTTATGAATATAAAACTCAAAATTATCGTCTTGAGCAAAGAGTTTCCAAGCGTGTCGACTGATATGGCCTTTAGCCTTTTCAAAAGCTTTTTTACAGCTAGAAGCTCCAGTTACCACTTGTTTATTGAGGGCATATTCAACATGCGCATTTCTAGAACATATGTATATGTTCCAGCATTTCTTTTCTTCTTCAATAGCAATTAGCTCATAGCCACCATAAACTAAGGTTTTTTTATTTGATTTTGACACATTTCCTCCTATAAATTTTTTAGTAATATTTAAAACTACTATGAATAATGATAAAAGTCAAGGCAAGCGAGTCAAATAAAAAAGAGGCGATGTTTTGCGCCTCTTTAGATTGTTGTTGTTATTATTGATCTAATGCATCCAGAACTTTTTGAAAGATTTTTTTCATTCTTTCTGGATCTTCGATTTTCAATGCGAGCTTTTCACAAAGTTTTCTTACTCGTTCGTTTTCAGAGTTTAGATTTCTTAGAACGACATCCTTTTTGCTCTCAAGTAGTCCTTTAGAAATCTTCACTACAAGTCTTTCACAAAGTTCAACAACATATTGATTCTCAGACTTTTGACAATCTATTAGATATTCCAAATACCAGATTAAATCTTTTTCATCTATTTTTAGTGCAAGTTCTTCGCATAGATTAGAAAGATGTTTGAACTTTAGATTAATGCTCTGAGCTTTTTGGCAGGCGATTAGATATTTGAGTTCTTTTGCCAAATCTTCCGAGCTTATTTTCATAGCAAGTTGTTTGCAGACAAATTGATCAAACCAATCGCTACCGAAATTAATACTTGCTATAAGACTTACTTGAGATTTTTTGGGACCATCAAACCAATTAATTATTTGATATTCTCTATGGACTAAATTCTTCACAAAATATTTTAGATATTTTGTTAATTTTTCTTTTGAAATCTTTGATAACAATTCTTGAACAATGTCCCGAGTATCAGAGCTTATTATAGGGCCACATTTAGAGGCAATATCAAGAATATAATAAAAGTTTGTAATTACAATTTCTTCGCTTACCTTTAGAAGTAGTTTCCCATAAAGTGTATTTCTATCAAGATACCATTTTCTTGCTTTTTCTGATTGTTTGTCTAGTATCCATTTAAAGCGTTCTTCTATACATTGTGTTGGAATTTTTAAAGCAAGATCTTGATAAAGAGTCGAGTCATCGTCATAAACATTCCTATCAACAAGATATTCAAAATATGGAATAAGATCTCCTTCTGGAATTTTCATTGCCAATTCTTTACATAAGGCACTGTCTTTGCGAATGAAACATTTCAAGTGGCTTGCTAATAAATGTCTATCAACCCTAAGAGCAATTTTTCTACAAAGATAAGCTATTTCTTTGTCGTTTGAATTTTGATAACCAAGAATTTCTTCTAATAATGGCTCTACCTTGTCTTGAAATTTTTGACCACTAAGACTGTTTAGTCCTTGTAAAAATTCCAAGTCTGTAAGTCCACTGGATTTGATGATCTGCCACAAGCTATTCATTTTTTCCTCCTAGCTTTGTTTTTTAAGTTGCTTTTTTGTGATTTGCTATAAACAAAAAATCCAGCCGAGCTGGATTTATATGTTATGCTTTTTGTTTTCTTCCTTTTGCTTTTGTCTCGAGCATCAGTTTTTTGGCCGCAAGACGTTTCTTGGTTTTGTGATTACTTGTCTTTTGCGGTCTTCCAACAGCGTGGTCTCTTTTTGCCATATAGTTGATATTATGAATATAAGATATTCTATCCTTTTATAGGAATAAAGTCAATCAATTTTTTTATTCTATTACGATGCTTTAATTTGTATATTTTTAAAAACAAGCTAAATTTTTATTTATAAATAAAAAAGAACCCGTTTTTATGATAGGGTTCTATTGTGAAATTATATATTTAAGAGCTTTTTAATCGTTTCCCAAGTCTTTGAGCTAGAGTATCCGCGTACATTTATGAACGTCTCTATTTTAAAACGTTTAAAAAATCCACGTGATTTACTAGAGTCACTTATGCCAATGATGTTTCGATTGTTACAGATAACCCTTTTAAGAGTCTCTGAATCATTGCAAGAAATCTGCTCACTTATTAGTAAAAGGTCAAAATTCTCAAAGCCTTGTTCAGAGAGTTGACTTGTTGATGTGATTTCGAGCATTATGCCACTCTCTTGTGCAATTGGTATTAATAAATTTAGAAATCCCAGTTTCCAAGCATTAATATCAATGAGCAGTACTTTAATGGTTTTTTGTTGATTTAGCATTATTCCTCCTAACATTTAGTTAATCTATTTTAGCACATTTTTTTGTTTTGTAAAGAGTTATAGACTGAAAATGTTTTATTTTCTTAGTATTTTTGCTACTATAATTTTATGAGAAAAATTTTATTAATTTTTGTTTATATTTTTGCATTTTTTGGGCTTGTAATGGCTATAGGATTTTTTGCTGTGAAACTTGAACTTACAAATGTAAAAGGCACATCTGATGATAAAAGTGGTATTTACAATGATTTTGCGTCAAAACAAAAAGAGTCATCATATCAAGATCAAGACATTGAAAGTTCTTCTAGCACACTTTCAAATCTCATTGATAAAATTGATGCAAGAATTAAAAGCCTAGAAGCGTTCAAGAGTAATGAAAAGGAAAATTTGTGCAAAATTTTTGTTGTTTCAAATTATTCAGATTACAATGCAAAAGTAATGTTTGATATTTATAAGAAATACTCATCAGCTCAAATATTAGATAAAATGGTTTTTGCCGTATCATTTAAAAAAGATATTCCTAATTTCGTGACCCAAGTAAAAAATTGTAAAGATACGAACATAACAGACATTACGCTAAACGAGAAATTGTCTAATATTAAAAATCAAAACGTTTTTGTTTGGCAAAATAGCGAACATTGGGCTATCATAAAAAACGCACTTTCAAAAGATAAAGATAAAATAAATGAAGTATCTCGTATAACTGGTGTTGATTCTAGAAAAATAGTTTCTATTCTTATAGTAGAGCAATTAAGATTGTATTATACGCAGAGGGAGCTTTTTGAAAAAGTTTTTAAACCACTTCAAATATTAGCAAGTGCAAATAAAATGGCCTGGGGCATAATGGCCATAAAAGAAAAAACAGCAATTACTATTGAAAATAATCTTAAAGATAAAAACTCTGATTTTTATCTTGGTAGTGATTATGAAAATATGTTGGCCTTCAAGACTAGTGACATAGTCAAAGAAAGATACGACAGACTTATAAATGAAAAAGATCATTATTATTCATATCTATATGGTGCGTTATATATAAAGCAAATTGAAGTTCAGTGGAGTAAACATGGATATGACATAAGTGATAGACCAGAAATTCTCGCTACTATATTCAATATCGGTTTTAAAAACTCTGTTCCAAAAGAAAATCCACTTGTAGGAGGTTCTAGTATTGATATATTAGGATACAAATATAGCTTTGGTTCACTATCTCATGAGTTTTATTATTCAGGAGAAATGGAAGATGTGTTTCCATTTGATGATAAATAATTATTTATAAAAATTATGAAAACTATAAATAGACCCATCACAACATTGTTTATGCTAATGTCATTAGACGGCAAAATTTCAACAGGCGCTAATGATAATTTAGATGTAGACAGAGATTTTGTAAAAATAAAAGGTATTAGAGAGGGACTTGAGCAGTATTATGACATAGAAAAAACTACTGATTTACATTCTCTGAACTCGGCTAAGGTTTTAGTAAAAGTAGGGGCTAATAAAAAGCAAGATAATATTATTAAGCTGCCAGTCAGTTTTATTATAATAGATAATAAACCACATCTAAATAAGGTGGGCATTAGTAACTTCATTCAGAAAAGTAAGAAATTATTTATCGTTACGACAAACAAAAAACACCCAGCTTTTCTATTTAAAGATATAGATAATTTAGAAATTATATATTATAAAAAAGAAATAGATTTTGAGGATTTATTTGTAAGATTGAAAAAAAATTATAATGTTAAAAATTTAACCATTCAAACTGGTGGAACATTGAATTCGGTTTTTCTCAGAAAGAAACTGATTGATAAGTTGTCTATTGTAATTGCTCCAGCTCTCATTGGGGGCAAAGACACTTCGACTCTTATTGATGGCAAATCTTTATTCTCTTTAAAAGAATTAGTTAATATAAAAGCGCTGAAATTGGTAGATATAAAAAAATTAAATAATTCTTATATTAATTTAAAGTATCGAGTTGTTAATGATACGAAGATAATTAAGTAAATCAGTAGAGTTTTTTACAAGTTTGATTTCAAATCCAAGTTTATGATAAACACCAGATGAGTCTTTGGAGTCATCTAAAAGCAACGCATCCCCATAGGATAGGTTGTTTTTTTTCAAGTATGAATCAAAAAACGGAATTTGATTATTCATGGTATCGTATTTTAATATTCCGAGTTCACAGGATATAAGAAAATCATCAAAAATATTATTTAGAGAAAGACTAGGTATAGTAAATTTTCGAAAAGTATCCATATTGTCAGTAGCTATAACCACTTTGATTTTTTGTTTTTTTATGTTTTGAGTTAATTCTATAATCTTTGTAGAGCCAAAGGCCATATTTTTACAGCTTTCTTCTAGACTAGAGCGCACTATTCCATAATTTAGATTATTATCGTTTGCAAGATATTTACATACTTGCTCATAAGTTAATTCGCCCCTCATCCATTTGGGAATAAGATTTTTATTTTTTTTGAATAACCAATCTTGAATAATTGGGTAGTAATTATTATATTTATGATTTTTATTTTCTAATTGAGACCAAAAAAAGAATGGGAAAGTGTTTTGTGCCAATCTATGAATAATACTTTTGGTATATTTATTTTAGTCATAGTTTAAGTATATCAAAAAAATAAAACTATTTTTATCTTGAAATGCAGGTATTGTGAATTGACACAAGTATTTATATGTGATATTATATAATGTTCTTAAATAAAAAATTAGTTCTTAGGAGGAACAATGGAACTACTGCAACAAACACGCCCCAAGGACATTAAGCTCCCTTTTCAGTTTTATGGAGCTTTTGCAGGAACTGGAGATTCAAAATTTGGCGCTACTGAGTCAGAGATGATTGCAAAGAACATTGTCATTATTTCTCGTAAAGAAAATAAATGGCAACCGTTTTCATGGAATGAGTATTGTCTGGCCTGTAGTCATGAAGCTACTAAAGACGAAAAGTATATCCTCGATAGACTAGTTAGACAGGAATACCTTTCTTTTAATGAAGGGAAGTATTCGATAACGGAATCGTTTTTAGAAGCTTTAAAGGAATATATTGAGTAGTTTTTTGTAAAAGTTAATTAGGTGGAGAATTGTTCTCCACTTTTTATTTTTATAAAAAAATAAAAATACCCCTAGCAATAGAGGTATTTTTTTGTATAGAAATTATTTTTTTACAGTTTTCTTTTTTGCTACTTTTTTCACAACAGCTTTTTTTACAGTTTTTGGCTTAGCAGTGGGTTTCTTTATAATCACTTCTTTTTCTATTTTAGTTTTAACGGGTGTTGGGGAAAAATGTTTCAAAATCTCATCTAACTTGTCATTTAAAATTTCAAACTGTTTGTCAAATTGAGATGTGTTATTTACAGCACCTTTATTACCCTTATCTCCACCTTCTTGTTTTTCAAAACATACTGAACAATAAACAGCCTTACCATTTGTTGGTCTAAATGGAACTTCGCAAGCTACTCCACAATCTGCGCAAGTTGCTTTAAAGAATTCCCTCTCCCCATTACCTTGTCTAGAAGATTTTCTAAAATCTGGTCTAGGAGATGATCCGGAGTTGTTTTTCTCTCTAAAACAATCACTACAGAAAATCGGTTTATCACTAGATGGTTTAAATGGTACTTCGCAAGAAACTCCGCATTTATCGCAGATAACTTTGTGCATTTCTTGTTGTCCTCTTCTATTGTCGCGATTATCAAATTTTCTTCCAGAGTCACGTCCTCTAGAATTGTTTCTTCCATTAAAATCTCTCATAATTTTGTAATTACTAATTATACTAGAAGTTTAGCCTTTTAATAGATAAAAGGCAAGAAAAAAAGACCTTCATTAAGAAGGTCTTAAGTTATGAGCAAGTATACGGTTTGTTTTTCCTATTTAAATATTTCATCTAATAGTAATTTGCTTTTACGGTATGCATATTCCTCTAATTGCAGCTCATTGAGGTTCTCATTTTTCTCTATTGCTAGTATTTCTTCAAATAAGGAATTGTATTCTTCCGGAATATTTTCAGGAAATCTTATAAGTGTTATAAATAAGAGTTCTTTTGCTTCCCAGTCTTCTTTCCAGTAATTACGTAGGTAGGATAGGTTATTTAAACATTCCTCTGGAAAATCCTTTAAAATTTTAAAGGCTAGTTTTTTAAAGAATTCCTTAATATCCGTAGACGTCTCCTCGACATCTACAAGCCACCCCCCTTGATGCGAACAAGTAGAGTTTTCTTCAATCTCTCCAAGAAAGGAAAGTAGGTATTTGGAAGGCGTAATCAGAAGAAGGCTGCTAAAATCATTTTTATATCCAATCCGCACATAGTTAGATACTATAAAGTCAAAGTGTTTCAGAAGTTCCTCGAATAGATTGTTTTCTGAAAAATACAGAGTCACTGCATCTAAGTTAAGTTTACCTTCTTTCAGTTTGTTTACGAGTATCAGTATTTGTTCTTTTGTAATGGACATAATATCCTCCCTAGATATATTTTATTCAAATTTATATTAGCATTATTAAATAATTTGTAAATAGAGCAAGAAAAAAGACCTTCATTGAAGGTCTTCTAGAGATTAAATTGTTGTCTATTTTTGAGCAAGAATGCTTTCTATTACCCCCCGATCAGGTTCATTGAAGAATTGAGCCCTTCTTTTCCAGGCCTCAATTATTTCATCGTGCTGATCTGTGATTTTAGCGCGTTTGATAAGTTCCGCCAAATCTAAAAATCCACCCATAGAACAATGATTAATAGCATCAATAATTGATTGGGGCGATGGTCTATCCTCTGGTTGTTTTTCTAACATTTTATCCTCCCAGACAAAAATTTTTATTATAAAAATATATTAACACGTATTTATATTTTGTAAATGGTCAATAATACGTTATAACAAAGTTTATTTAAATATAAAAATTTTATTATAAAACAAAAAGAGGTGTTTTAGGCACACCTCAAAAAGCCATTATTAAATTTTGAAATAATCTTTGATATTGAGCATTACATTCCGTTGATTATGTATGCTCAATAAAGCCTTTTATAGCTCCCCAAACATCCTCGGATTTATTTTCGTAGATGTCAATAAAATCATTTATTCCGCAACTTTTTAAATTTTCGGAAAATGAAGATATAACGCTCCAGCCAATGATTTTTTGACCATTGACCTGTAGGCCTAGAATGATTTTTTCACTGTCTAGGAAAGTTTTTCCAGACACGATAACTAGATTTGGTTTATGATTTTCTGCTAGCTCCACACAATTCCACGGATACGCCCAAACAATATTTAGATCATAATGATCTGATTTTGCATGGTGAGTGATTAGTTTAACTAGTTCGGTTTTGGACCAAAGGTCATCATCGATGATTAAAATTGTACATTCCATAATATCCTCCTTGGATACATTATTTCAGTATTTGATTTTCTAAATTAGATAATCATAACATTCTAAGGCATGTATATAGTTTTGTCAATAATAAAGCTCATATAAATAAAAAGCTCTTTTTATAAAATATAGCCACGTATTATTCTAAATAAAAATGCGACATAGAAATGATATAATTAGGTTATCTTACTAACTAATTAAATATCATAATCTATGCCACAATATGATTCTATCAC
>JAEHGL010000021.1 GCA_019248485.1 Candidatus Komeilibacteria bacterium S5_K13
ATATATTGAATATTATCACAAAGTTAGACCTCATTTATCATTAAATATGAAGACGCCCTATGAATTTGTTTCTATGTCGCATTTGACACAAGAGAGAACGAAATATGGACAATATAAAAATTATATGATAGAATTTTTTTATTGAATTTGGAGAGGTGGCCCCGTTATACAACGGGACTGAATTTAAAAGAATAAGCTTTTTTAAATAAAACAATCTTATTTATAGTATAATATAAATAAAGATGGAGAGGTGGCAGAGTGGTTGAATGCGACAGTCTTGAAAACTGTTGATCATGAAAGTGGTCCGCGAGTTCGAATCTCGCCCTCTCCGCCACACTAAGAATATTCATCTAAATAATGGATATTTTTTTATTTACTTAGAAATATATAGAATAGATTAGGGAGCAACGCAACTGCTTGCGTTGCGTCGAGATGAGAACGCCGGAGCGATGTCGAGCTAACAAGCGAGACCGCGAGGCGGTGCCTAGACTAATTCGAGCGGCGGCGAAAATTAAGTCGAAGGCGAATCTCGCCCTCTCCGCCACACTAAGAATATCCATCTAAATAATGGATATTTTTTATTTGCTAAAATATGAGTTGTGTGTTATTATCGTTTATAAAATATGTATTGGAGGAATAATGGAAAAAACAATGGATACAATAGATCTATTTAGGAAAATATATCTTAGTATAGATAAAACACATTTAGATAAATCAAGGAAAGTCCTTTGTTTTGAGAATGCTAGTTCTAGTATATCTATTTTTAAAACAAATAATTTGTGGAAGACTCATTTTAAAGTCCCATCTTTTATTGGTCCAAATGGTGAGTATGATTTTAAATATATGGATTTTTGTGTTTATTTAAGTGACGAAGTTCTTGCTTATATGTTTGGGGCAAATGAAATCTTGGGAGATGCAAAGAACAAAAAAATGATACTTGTTTCTCGTTTTTTAAGATTTGAAAATTATTTGGGTGTATTTTCAAAAGAATTACATCCAATGATGTCTTTGCGTTTGGATGAAAAAATGAAAGAAGCTGTATTAGAGCTTTTAAGTTTATAAAAGAGCTCCTAAAATATAGGGCTCTTTTTTGTTTTTTTGTAATCAGAGATTAATTATTCTTTTCTAAATTCTACAGGTTTGAATTGACAAGGGTTTTTTGAAACATAATCCCAATATCTAACTTGTTTTATAAATTTTAGCAATCCTAATCCGTGTGAATGTGCTACTGAGAATTTTGGATCTTTTATTGCAATATACCCTTTTTGAAATTGAGATTTATTCCAAACATGATCCTCTCCTCCATAACCATAGTTTTCATCAAAGTTTTCTCTATCCCAAAATTCCCTTCTGATTATTGCATTTGTAAATCCCATTATACCCATCGTGGCTTTTCTATTAGTAGTTTTTATTTTTAGTAGACAAAGTAGTTTGACCACTATTGTGCTAAATATTATTTTTTCCCAAATACTTCCATCTGGAAGTGCTTGAATATGTCCATATACTCCAAAAATATTATCGTTTGTAAAATTTTTGAGCCCATCTTCTAACCACGTGTTTGATATTGGTAGACAATGTGCACTCATAAATACAAAATATTTTTTAGCCCCCGCATTTTGACAGCCTATATTAAGCGCGTGGGGAAAAGAAAATTCTTCTGGTTTTATTTCAATTAATTTGATATTTAATTTGGTATTAAAGTTTTTTATGATATTTAGAGTTTTATCTGTAGAACCAGAGTCAACAATTACAACTTCAAAATTTTTGTATGTTTGATTAGATAAGATTTCTAGGGCTGTGCCAACCCATTTTTGTTCGTTTTTTGTTCTTATTATTATTGATGTTTCCATGTTTATTAATTAAATAACTTAAACTTCTTCTTTTTCTTTTTATATAAAATCAAAACAATTATTGCAGCAAAAACAATTATTGATCCAATGGAAAATTCCTTGTAATAGGTTTTAAACATTTCTTGATTTGCACCAAAGAAATATCCTAGTAACGCAAGGATTATATTCCAGATTAGTGATCCAAGAGTTGTATATAACATAAAGCTCCAAATATTCATTTTTGCAAGTCCTGCAGGAATTGATATCAACTGTCTTATTTCAAAAACTAGTCTGCCAATAAAGGTTGCTAGTTTGTCATATTTCAAGAAATATTCTTCAGATTTCTTTATTTTGTGTTCGTTTATAAGAAGAATTTTTGCGACTTTTGTATTTGCAAGGCGATATATTACTGCACGACCTAAAGTAAGAGCGAGAAAATAATTTATAAGAGCTCCAAATAAACTTCCAATAGTACCGCAGAGAATAACAAGATATATATTTAAAATACCTTGTTGAGCCAAATATGCTGCGGGTGGGATTACGAGTTCTGATGGAAATGGAATAAATGAGCTCTCTATTGTCATAAGGGCTATTATGCTAGGATAGTTTAGTTGGGAGAATATTGAAAAGAAAAAATTTGTGATTGAAGTGAGCATGGGTTAATTTATTATTTATTATTTTGCAATTTGCAATTGATTTATTATTTACTATTGGTTTATTGAGAAGTTTATTTTTTATTTAATTATGATTCTTTGTAGTGTTTTTTGACTTTTTCTATAAACTTTTCTAGGTCATCAATATGAATTTGCATATCTGAATAATTTCCAGACTCTCCTTTGTAGTTGAGACCTTCTCCTAAATTGTAATCTGGACTTTGACCCTGATCCCCGTCTAATAAACCGGCGATACTTTTGCATTGTCTTTTTAATTCATCCCAACAAAAATCACGGACATATAAATACCCATCTTTATCTACCATGTTTTGATATTTTTCTTTTATAGATATATTTTCTTCTTTTATTTCCTCAAAATTGTTCATAGTTTTTTATTAATTAATTATTTATTGCAAAGTTTTGTCCGCTAATATTTTTTGCATCATCTGACGCAAGAAAAAGGATTTTTTGAGCTATGATTTCTGGCTTTATTAATTTATTATTTGGCATTGTTTTTAATGTTTCTTCTAGCTCCTCTTTTGGGGCTCTTAGCCAATATCCGGCATTTACAGCGCTAGGACAAATTGAATTTGCCCTTCCGTATGGTGACAAGAGTTTTGCATAGCTTTGAGTAGTATTTATAACTCCAGCCTTTGCTGCAGAATATGAAATTACATCATATTGGCCATTTAATCCAAAACGGGATGAAATATTTACAATAATTCCACTTTGTTGCTTTTGGAAAAGCTTTATAGCATATTTTGAAACATTCATCATGGAAAATAGATTTAGATCAAATGTTTTCTTCCAAGTTTTTGAATTTCCGTTCCAATCATCATCATCAAAAGACCCGCCAACATTGTTAATTAAAATATCTATTTTACCGAATTTTTTAATTGTTAAGTCAATAATTTTTTTGGCTTCTTTTTCTTTGGTTAGATTGGCTTTTATCGCAATAACATTTTGTCCCAATTTCTTTATTTCTTTTATTGTCTCTTCTGCACCCTTTTTATTGTTTTTGTAAGTAAATGCAATATCAGCATTATTTTGTGCAAACATAATAGCCGTAGTCTTTCCAATGCCATTTGATCCTCCAGTTACTAGGACGATTTTATTTTTAAACATGCTAGTTTATTTATAATTTACTATTTTGTTATTTTTTAATTATACAATATAAATACATATAGACAAAATGTTAAAAATGATTTATAATTGCTAGGAAATCCCTAGTATTGGGTCGTAGCCAAGTGGTAAGGCAACGGGCTTTGACCCCGTCATGCGTAGGTCCGAATCCTACCGACCCAGCCAATACATTTTAGATTCACGGTTATAATAATTGGTCACGTAGCCAAGTGGTAAGGCAGGAGTCTGCAAAACTCTTATGCGTCGGTTCAATTCCGACCGTGACCTCCAAACACACAATTGTGTGTTTTTGCTTTTTTTGCTTTATTTCGCTATTATTTATATATAATAAGTTTATTTTAAAATTTTATGAAAGATGACAATAAGAAAATAACAAAAAGAACAGATGATTATTCAAAATGGTATTTGGATGTTATTGAAGCTAGCGATTTGATAGATGAGTCCCCTGTCAGAGGCTGTATGGTAATAAAACCATATGGATATGCTATCTGGGAAAATATTCAAAAAGTTTTGGATAAGCAGTTCAAGGACTTGGGAGTGCAAAATGCATACTTTCCTCTTTTTATACCAAAGTCTTTTTTTGAGCGTGAGGCAGAACATGTCGAGGGATTTGCAAAAGAATGCGCTGTTGTAACTCATCATAGGCTCAAACTTGACCCAACAACTGGGAAATTAGTTCCAGATGGTCTTCTTGACGAGCCTCTTATCGTCCGTCCAACTTCTGAGACAATAATGTATGATACTTTTTCAAGATGGATTTCATCTTATAGAGATTTGCCACTTATGATAAATCAATGGGCAAATGTAGTTCGCTGGGAGATGAGAACAAGACCATTTTTAAGATCAATGGAATTTTTGTGGCAAGAGGGTCATACAGCTCATGAGAGCGAAAAAGAGGCAGATGATATGGCTATGAAAATGGTAAAAGTTTATAAGAAATTTGTAGAAGAATATCTGGGTATCTCAGTTTTAAGTGGCGTAAAAAGCGAGTCAGAAAAATTTGCGGGTGCAAAATATACATACTCTATTGAAACAATGACTCAGGACATAAAAGCGCTTCAGTCAGCAACTTCTCATATGCTAGCACAAAATTTCTCGAAGGCTTTTAATGTAAAATTTTTAGATAAAGATCAGAAAAGGCAATTTGTCTGGCAAACAAGCTGGGGAATTAGCACCAGAATTATAGGTGCTATGATAATGGCTCATTCAGACGATAATGGTCTTGTAGTTCCACCAAAGATAGCACCAATTCAGGTTGTAATAGTTCCTATATGGAAAGATGATAAAGAAAAGAAGTTGGTTTTAAATAAGATAAACAAAATTTATAAAGATTTAGAAAAGGTTAATGTGTCTGTAAAAAATGATGATAGAGATCTAAGACCTGGTGCAAGATTCTTTGAGTGGGAGAAAAAAGGAGTGCCACTTCGAATTGAGATAGGTCCAAAGGATGTAGAAAATAAATCAGTAGTATTTTCAAGAAGAGATACAGGAGAAAAGATGATAATTGATGAAAAGAATATTACTAAAGAAGTTATAAATATATTAGATGCAATTCAAAAAAATCTATATGACAGATCTTCAAAGCTTATGGAGAAAAATACTCATATAGTAAATTCATGGCAAGAATTTCAAGATGTTATTGAGCGTGGTGGATTTGTAAGTGCACACTTCTGTGGGAATAAAAAATGCGAAGATAAAATTCAAACCGCAACAAAAGCAACTTCAAGATGTTTTTCATTTGATGAAAAAGAAGAATATGGAAAATGTATTTATTGTGGAGCAGATTCAAAGAAAAGAGCTGTTTTTGCGAAATCGTATTAGTTTGTAGAGATATAAAATACAGCTCGAAAGTGCTGTATTTTTTTTATTTAAAAAACGTATTTACAAAAAATCAGTGTTCGAGCAAGCCCTGAGTTTATCGAATGGGTTGTCGAGAACCTGATTTTTTATTGATCAATCAGTTTCTCGACTTCATTTCATTGCGCTCGAAAACTGATTCGAAGTTAAAATATTTATGGGGGTTATTTTATCGATGCCTTTAGAAATTCTACAAAAAGTGGATGTGGGCTAAGTGGACGAGACTTATATTCTGGATGACCTTGAGTTGCAATAAAAAATGGATGCATTTTTTTTGGGAGTTCTATAATTTCTACAAAAAAGTCATCTGGAGAAGTGCCAGAGAAAATCATTCCCTTATCAGTCAATATTTTTCTATATTCATTATTGAATTCATATCTATGTCTATGACGTTCAGAAATAACCATATCGCTTCCTTGTAATTTTTTGTAAGCTTTGTGATCAAAATAAATTTTATATGCTAGAGTATCTTTTTTTACTAAGCAATCAAATCCGCCAAGTCTCATAGAAGTTTCTTCACCTTTTATTGTTTGATATCTTGTTTCCATGGGAATATCGTGGATTATTGGATAAGTTGTTTTTGGATTTAATTCACTTGAATTAGCATCTTTTAATCCACAAATATTTCTTGCAAACTCAACGCAGGCTAGTTGCATACCAAAACAAAGCCCCAGATATGGAATTTTGTTTTCTCTCGCGTATTTAATAGTTTGAATTTTTCCTTCAGATCCTCGCTCTCCCCAACCAATTGGAACTATGATACCGCTCGCATCTTTTCCTATTAATTTAATCCCATCACGTTCAATAAGCTCACTATTCACAAATTTGATTTTCACTTTTACTTCACAATTCCATGCAGCATGATGAACTGCTTCAATAAGAGAGGCATAGGAGTCAAGTAATTGAAAGTCTCCTGTTGAAATATATTTTCCTACAATATAAATTGTAATTTCTTTTTTATATTCTATGTTTATTTTTTTGTTTAATTGTTTCCATTCCACAATATTTAATTTTTTGAGATTGAGATTTAAATGTTCTAAGATTTTGCAATCAAATTTTTGTTTTTCAAAAACAAGTGGAAGCTCATAGATGTTTTTTAAGTCCTGTGCCATAATAACATTTTCACCCTCAATAGAACATTTTAGTCCTAGTAAATATCTTCTTCTTTTGTCTATTTCCATATTTCCACGAAGAACAAGAAAGTCAGGTATTATTCCCATAGACATCATTGTGCGAACTGACATTTGAGTAGGCATTGTTTTTGGCTCACCTAAGTGACCAGGAATAGGAACATATGTAAGATGAATATTTATTACATCACGAGGGAATTGTGTTTTTATGATACGACATGCCTCATAGTAGAGCATGTTTTGGTATTCTCCAGCTGTTCCGCCCAACTCTATTACGACAATGTCTTTTCCCTCCCCCGCTTTTTTGATTCTTTTTATTATTTCATCTGATACGTGAGGAATTGCTTCAACGTCTTCCCCTCCATAACCAAAAGACCTTTCCTTTTTTATAACATTAAAATAAATTTCTCCCATTGTTGTAAAATTTGCTCTTCCCATTTCAAGTCCGAGGAATCTTTCATATGTCCCAAGATCCATATCTGCTTCAAGTCCGTCTTCGCACAAAAATGGATCGCCATGTTCTATTGGATTGATGGTTCCCGAATCAACATTAAGATAATTTTCACATTTTATTGTTCCAACATTATATCCCCTGCTTTTTAAAAGAAGAGCCACTGATGCTGCAGTGACTCCTTTTCCAAGGCCTGATAATACGCCCCCTGATACAAATATATATTTTACGTTATTCTTTTTATTTTTTTGCATAATTAATTTATGTTTATTCTTTTTCTATTGTTAGCGTTATTGTGTCTTGTTTTCCATTTGGAAGTTTGATTGTTATTTTATGGATACCAACGGTTTTTATGTGATGTGGTAAATTTATTTTTTCTTTTTCCAGTTTTACATTCAATTGTTTTTTTAATAGTTTTGACATGTCTTCACTTGAAATACCGCCAAACATAATCCCCTCTTCATTTGCTTTTGCTTTTATATTTATTTTTAGACCCTTGAGTTTGTTAGACATTTTATTGTCTATATAATTTTTTTGTTTGATGTTCTTTTCAACGGATTTTATTTTTTGTGTAGTTTTTATAACAACATCTTTTGTGGCAGGAATTGCTAGTTTTTGAGGGAATAAAAAATTCATAGCATATCCACTTGAGACTTCTTTTATTTCGTCTTTTTTTGCAACGTTTGTTACGTTTTGTAAAAATAATACTTTCATGGGGTTAGGATGTTAGTGGGTTAGTGAGATTAGGAGGCTAGAATTATTTTAATAGCTCTAGAGCTTTATTTAGTTGTGGATCTATGTCTTTATTATAGTCTTCTGTTGTAAGTTTTATTTCAATATCTGGAGTTATTCCCCCTCCATTAATAGACCTGCCTTGTGGAGTGAGCCATTTCGCTATTGTTAATTTGAGTGATGATCCGTCTTCTAGTTTGATAAGGTCTTGAACACTTCCTTTTCCAAAAGTTTTTTCTCCAACAATAGTTGCTAATTTGTAGTCTTGTAAGGCGCCTGATACTATCTCAGAGGCGCTAGCACTTCCCTCGTTTACTAAAATTATTGTTTTTTTGTTTTTAAGCCTTGATGTAGCCGTGCTTGATGAGTAGTTTTGTGTTTTTGATTTATCGCGGAACTCTTCTTTTACTATAATATCATTTTCTACCCAATCACTTGCTATTTTTATAGCAGTTGTAAGGTATCCTCCAGGATTATTTCTTAAGTCTAATATTATTGAGTCTACTTTTTTTGCCATTAAATCGTTTACAGCCTTATCAAATAAAGTGTCTGTATCTGTATTGAAATGGCTTATTCTAATATATCCTATGTGGTTGTTTTTTACAGACCATACAACACTTTCATATTTTATGTCATCTCTTGTGATTTCTATTTCTTGATCTGTTTTTTCATCTTTATGTATAATGCGAAGTTTTACCTTTGTGTCCTTATCTCCTCTTATTTTGGAAACAGCCATATTGAGAGACATGCTAGTTGTATCTAATCCGTCAATTGCGATTATGATATCACCGGGTTTGATGCCAGATTTTTCAGCGGGAGAGTTTGGTAGCGGAGATATTACAGTTAGCTTATCATTTTTTATACCAATTTCAGCACCTATGCCTTGAAATTTTCCTTCTAATTCATTTTGAAATTCTTTTGCGACTTCTGGTTTCAGAAATATTGAATATGGATCACCAAGAGATGCAACAAGCCCCATTTCTGCTCCATAGAACATATCAATATCACTTAGGTCTTCTGCTCCAACATATCGGTCTTTTATTGTTTGCCAAACATTCCAAAATAAATTGAAATCAATGTCCTTCGAAATTGTATCTGGCGGATTATTTTTATTTATTATTTTTCCGACTTCATTTTCTCTGGGTAGTTTATCAGCATTTGTAACTCCAATAAAAAGTCCAATAAAAAAACTTATAATTATAGTAATTGAAACTAAGACTATTGTGATGCTTTTATTTTTTTCTTTTTTTAATATATTTTCGTTATATATCATATTGGTGTTTAGTATTTAGTTTCTAGCTCATCCTTTTTATTTTTGCTCCGAGCTTATTTAGTCTTTCGTCAATTCTTTCGTATCCTCTATCTATTTGTTCTATGTTGTCTATTTCTGTTGTTTTTTGTGCAATAAGTCCTGCTATGAGCATTGCTAATCCGGCTCTTATGTCAGGACTTTCTACTTTTTTCCCGTATAGTTTTGATGGCCCAGTGATTACAACTCTATGTGGGTCGCAGAGAACAATATTTGCACCCATTCTTGAAAGTAAGTCTGTAAAATATAATCTTCCTTCAAATATTGTTTCGTGCACTATGCTTGTTCCATGAGCTTGAGTAAGAAGTATTGTGTAGCAACTTTGTAAGTCTGTTGGAAAGCCTGGATATTCGTGCGTTGTTATATTGGTAGAAAGTAATTTTTGAGCGTTTAATATTTTTATATAATTTTTTCCAATGTCTAGTTTAACTCCCATCTTTTGAAGTATCTTTAGGGGTATTTCTAGGTGTTTTGGTTCGCAATTATTAATTTTAAGATTGCTTTTTGTAGCAACGCCAATACACAAAAAGCTTCCAGCTTCAATTCTGTCTGGAATGATACTAAATTCAGTTCCATGAAGTTTTTTGACGCCGTTTATTTCAATGTATGGCGTTCCAGCACCTTTTATATTTGCACCCATTTGATTTAACATTTCAGCTAGTGCTGTAACTTCTGGCTCGCAAGCCGCATTAACAATTTCTGTCTTTCCTTTTGCTAGGACAGCAAGCAACATTAGACTTTCTGTGCCGGTATGGCTTATGGAGTTAAAGATATATTTTTTTCCAGCTATGCCATTATTTATAAAAGTATAAAATTTATTGTTATAATTTATTTTTACGCCTAATTGTGAAAAGAAATCTAAAAATAGATCAATTGGTCTTTTACCTATTATACAACCTCCGGGATGGGGCATTTCAACCTTAGAAAATCTATGAAGGAGGGGCGCTACAAACATAATAGAGGTTCTAATTTTTTTTGCTAAATCACTGTTAAGTTTTTTTGGGTCTATTGTTTTGCAACATATTTCATATGAGTTTGTATTAATTTTTTTTACTTTTGCGCCAAGTTTTTCTAATATTTGAAGTGAAAAGTTAACATCTGCAATATTTGGCAAATTGTGCAAGATAACAGTTTCATTTGTTAAAAGAGTCGCTGGAATAGCTTTTAGGGCATTGTTTTTGGCACCCATTACAGAAATTTCGCCTTTTAATTTTGTATTCCCAGCAATAATAAATTTCGACATGATTTTATTGTGTAATTTATAAAAAAATAAAACTAATCAAGGAGCTTGATATTTGTGCTATAAATAGATAAGATTATAGCAGTTCTATTTAATTCAATTTTACACGAAAATCTTAGCTTATTCAAGCTTAAATATAATGAATAAAACAGTAAGAAAACTTTATTTAATTTTTGTTGTGATAGTATTTTTTGTATCTCTTTTTGTGGTTGTGTTTTTGGCAATGGGCTATACTTATAATTTTTCAAAAAAAGCAATTGAAAAAAGAAGCGTTCTTTATGTAAAGTCTTATCCTAGGGGTTCGGAAGTATATTTGAATAATGTGCTTTACAAACAGCGCACACCTGCTCAGATAAATTTTGTAAAACCAGATCTTTATGACATAGAGGTTAAAAAAGACAAATATCAATCATGGAAAAAGAAAATTCTTATTAAAGCAAATGACACTGTTTTTATAGAAAACGTATCTTTGTTTTTTTCTGATATAAAAAATACTATTTTCAAACAAGGAGATTTTTCATTACTTAGTTATAGCCCCGATAAGTCTAAGTTTTTAGCTATAGACAATAAGAGCAAAAATCTTTTTATATTTAGTATCGATCAAGAGAGTTATTCAGAGCTTAATAATTCAGTGCAAAATGTTATTTTTTCTTTGTGGGCAAATGATTCTTCTAGCGTATTGCTTCAAACAAAAACTCAAAATCTTGTTGCATATTCAGATTATGCAAGTTCACCAATGCTAGATATTGGAAAATATGTAAAATTTGAAGTAAAAGATTTCTTTTGGGACAAGTTTGATGCAAATATTTTGTATGTGTTAGATAGCGTTAATAATGCTTATAGATTTGAACTATCCACTAAGAAGCTCCAAAAATTAAGTATTGGCGGTGTTGTAAGTTTAAAGCCAGAGGGAGATAAAGTTTATTATATTAGTAGATTTAAAGATGAAACTGGCAATACAATAATGGTGTTGAACTATATTAGTTTGAAAAATGAGAAAATAGAAACGGTATATAGTTTTGACTCTTTGGGAGATATGGAATTTATAGAAGTAAATAAAGACTATTTTTGTATTTTAAATAAAAATAATAAAAGACTTTATGTGATAGATCCAAATATTTCAAATTATTTGATAAAATCTTTTGATAATGTAAATGGTGCAAATTGGGATGTTTACAATAGAATCTTGCTTGTATATGGAGATTTTGAAATATCAATTTATGATATTATTACAAATGAGTTTGCTCTTATAAATAGATTTAGTGGGAAAATAAAAAATGTTTTTTGGCATAAAAATAATAATCATATTTTTTATACAATGGACGATAAATTGTTTGTTGTTGAAATAGATTATAGGGATCAAAAAAATGTTTTTGAATTAAAAAATATTTTTTCATCAGATGCATATTTTGCAAACAAAAAAGGTGATACTTTGTATAATATCACCTCTAATGGTATAGAAAAGAATGTAATTCAGTAATTAATTTTTTGAATAATAACTGTTTATATCAAATGGATGCTGATATTTTGAATCAGTATCTTTTTTTTCTTCTACGGGCTTTGTTTCAATAGGTTTTATTTCTTCGGTTTTGATTTCTGCCTTGATATCATTAAATGTGGTTTCATTTTGTTTTGTAGTGTTTTGAAGAAACTCTATTTTTTTTGTTATTTCTTTTCCTGCTAATCGAAAAGCTTGTTCTACTATTTTATCTGAAAAATCTTTTATCATTTTTTCATCAATTTCTGGTATCTGAGTGTTGTTATTCAATCCAGCTACAAGATTGTTTGCCTCGAGCCAAGAATCAATGGATTCTCCTCCATCGCCCCACCAGCCTTTTAATATATTGTAACTCATGGTTCCTTGTTTTACATAAAAATTATTTACATCAGTAATTTCGAGCTCTCCACGGCCAGATGGTTTAAGGGTTTTTATAACATCCCAAACTTGATTGTCGTATAAATAAACACCTGCAACAGCTAAGTCGCTAATAAATTCACGTGGTTTTTCAATTATTTCTTCAATTTTTTCTCCACTAATACGAGCGACTCCATATGAACTTGGATTTTTTACGCTCTTTAAAAATATTTTTGCACCTATTGGTGTACTCTTGAATTCTTTAACGGCATCAGATATATCGTCTTGTAATATGTTGTCTGCAAGATAAACGATAACCTTTTCATTGTCAGCAAAATCTTGTGCAAGAGCAAGTGCTTGAGCAATACCGCCTGCCTCTTCTTGAATGGCATAAGAAAATGTAACTCCAAAATCGTGACCAGAGCCAAGCAATTCCAAAAATTGTCCAGCATGACCTTTTCCAGAAATGATCATAATATCTGTAATTCCTGCCTTGATGAGAGACTCTATTGGGTAATAGATCATTGGTTTGTTATAAACAGGAAGTAAATGCTTGTTTGTGATCTTTGTAAGTGGAAATAAGCGTGAGCCAGTTCCACCAGCTAGAATTATACCCTTCATATATTTTTAATTAATTAATTTAACTAAAAATATCTTAACATAAATTTATCAAATAACAATATTGACAAACATCTTATTGTATGATATATTTTTGTTATTGAAAAAATCTTTGGGGGAGGAATTATGCTGACAGTACCAAAAAAACAATTTGTTATTGCTCCATTTCGTTCACTAACCGTAGTATGTCCAATTTGTAATGTTGTTTTAGATGATGGAGGCACTAAGCCAGATGGTGTCACTTATATGCTTTGTGGTGACCCTGATTGTCAGGAAAAAGAAAAACATTCGGCAAGAGCATTGCCTGCGCCGGAGTCTTTAAAAAACAAATAATTTTAAAGGCATTGATTATAATCAGTGCCTTTTTTATTTGAGATAATCTGCTACAGCTTCTTCCCAGCTTCTAAGATGTGGAAATTTTGTATTTATAAGTAGTGCATTTATGGGTCTATTAACCTTTGAAGGATATGCACTATAGCTTATTGGACTAAGTTTGATATCTATACTTTTAATTTTGAAAATTTCTTTTGCAAATTCATATGGTGTAGCAGAGTCCTCATTAACTAAATGAT
>JAEHGL010000022.1 GCA_019248485.1 Candidatus Komeilibacteria bacterium S5_K13
CAATGTTTTGACATTTGTCATTTTCCGCCAAAGGCGCCTGTCCGCCTATGGAGGAGATCAGCCTCGGGCTGAGAAACTTAATTACTACTCCTCTTCAAAAATGTATTTACCCAAAAATTTTTTAAGCAATAAAATTAAAAAATAATTAATATTTTTGCAATAAAAAATTTTAACTTATTCAATAAATTTGTTAAACCTGAATTTTTAAAAACTATAATGTCTTAGATTTCTCTTATCGTTAAAAAACAAAAAATAATTTTGAATTCTTTGACTTCTCGACTCCAATATTCAATGAGCTCATGGTTTCTCCGAAAGACTAATTAATTTTAGTATTCGAGCGTAGTCGAGAATCTAAAATTATATACTCACACATATTTTCATTTGCTATTTTAATGTGACTTACTTTTTACATAAACAGTATTCTATATTCTATTATCCAACTATTCCATTAACCTATTAGACTATTAATCAGTTATGCAATTATCCTATTAACTTATTAGTCCTAATCTTGACACAAAGCTCCTTTTCCTATATATTGTATACACGTTCTTTGATAAGGGGATGTCTTAATTTGATATATAATCGAAAGACTTTCTCGCAAGCCAAGTCTTGAAATCTTGTAAAAATTTCTAAAAATATAAATGCAAACTCATTTATAAGCAAAGTAAAAACAGCTTTTACAAGCCCAGCTTTTAACTTTGTAATTGCTTAACAATTTTTGATTAAGCCATCTACAGCCCAGATATCTAATGGGGGCTAGTTAGGTGTTATATTTATTAGGTTATATTATTTTCTTGCCTTTTGGAAAATAATGAAAATTTAAAAGGCTAGAGAATCAATTTTTTGTCTATTTAACAGTTGATTCTTTAAAAAACATAAATAGAACAAGCTTGTAGACAGAATGTTGATTGTTATATAGACAGGGGCGCACTACCCCTCATCTCCACCACTCGACTCGTCCCTCGAATATCTCGGGACTCGTTCGTGGTTTCCGTCCCGCTTTCGCGTGACTACAACCCTTCTATATGTACACGGGGCGAGTGTCTTGAGTTTAAAAAATCTGAAAAACTACAAAAACGCTATATATAGAAGGGACAAAATTATAGCTAAAAATGCTTTTTTTTGCTATAATTGGTCTTGTAAAAGCGTAAATATTAAAATTAACCACAAACATATACAAAATAAATTTTTCAAAAAATTTAATCCTAATAAAAAAACATATAGGATCAACAATCAAATTAGAGTACCTGAGATATTTTTAGTAGCTGAAAATGGTGAACAAATAGGCAAAATAAGCACATTTGAAGCCCTAAAAAAGGCAGAAGAAGCAGAATTAGATCTTATTGAGGTTGCCCCAAATGTAAATCCTCCAGTATGTAAAATAGGCGATTTTGGACAATTTCAATACAATCTAAACAAGAAACAGAAAACCAGCAAACCAAAAAAAGTTGAAACAAAATGTCTTAGATTAACTTTCAAAATAGGTAAACACGATTTAGAAGTAAGAAGAAATCAAGCCGAAAAATTTATCAAAAGCGGTGATAGAGTAAAGCTAGAAATGATGCTAAGAGGAAGAGAAAGAGATCATAGAGATCTTGGAATAAGCATAATTCAAGGATTCATAGACTCATTTGGAGATAAAATCAAAATAGATCAGCCACTTAAATGTCAAGGTGGAAACATATCAACAATAATAAAACCTAAATAAAACAATATGCCAAAATTAAAAACATACAAAGCTCTAGCAAAAAGAGTAAAATTGACCAAAACTGGCAAATTATTACACAGAGCAAAGGGTCAAGACCACTTTAATACAAGAGCTACTGGAAAAGCTACTAGAAACAAAAGAAGAGACCAAGAAGCACACAGCACAGTATTAAAATCAATGAAAAAGTACTTATAATCAATTAACCTATTATTCAATTAACCTATTAACATTATGGCTAGAATAAAAAGAGCTATTTTACATGCAAAAAGAAGAAAAAATATCCTTAAAAAGGCAAAGGGTTATACTTGGGGAAGAAAATCAAAGATAACTCAAGCTCAAACAGCTATCAAAAGAGCTGGCGTAAAGGCGCTTGCAGATAGAAGAAAGAAAAAGGGCGTAATGAGAAGAAATTGGCAAGTAAACCTAAATGCAGCACTTAGAAAATATGAAATGTCTTACAGTAGATTTATTGACGCCTTAAAGAAGAAAAACATAGAATTAGATAGAAAAGTACTTGCAGATTTAGCTGTAAATCACTCAAAAATGTTTGAAAATCTAGTAAAAAAGATAAAATAAATACTATTATTTGGGCTCTTTTGGTGGGGTGGTAGTTCAGTTTCCGCCAAAGGCGGATCAGCCTCTGGCTGAGGCTAAATAATCTGCTTACATTTGAAAACATAGATTCTTTTAATAGAATCGATCTGATAGAATCATGTATACAATTTATAACATTGTTTCTGTCATTTTGGTGGGGTGGTAGTTCAGTTGGTTAGAACGTCTGCCTGTCACGCAGAAGGTCGAGGGTTCGAGTCCCTTCCATCCCGCCAAAATGACAGAAAATCATAATTAATAAGCTTAAATGCTTATTTTTTATTCATCTAATTCATCTAAATAGTCTGACTGCCCGCTCCGCAATGCGAAACTATGCGGGGTCACGCAGAAGGTCGAGGGTTCGAATCCCTCCTTATATACTAAAAGATGTTCATATAAAAAATGGATATTTATATTTATCAAGACTACATATATGATAAGTTTAGGAGCGACACAACTGCTTGTGTCGCGTAGGGATGAGAACGCCGGAGCGATGTCGAGCTAACAAGCGAGACCGCGAGGCGGTGCCTAGACTAATCCTCAGTGACGACGAGGATTAAGTCGAAGGCGAGTCCCTTCCATCCCGCCAAAATGACAGAAAAACATAATTAATAAGCTTAAATGCTTATTTTTTATTCATCTAATTCATCTAAATAGTCTGACTACCCGTCCCGCAAAGCGGGATCCATCCCGCCATAAGAGCCAAAATACATAATAAAAAGAGGATATAATCCTCTTTTTTGTTTTATATAAGCCAAAATTATAAATAAGTTTTATTCAATTATTGCTATGCATAGTTTATCTATACAAGAACACTCAAAAATATCAGTACCCTTATAAAATAAACTACAATCACAGTCCTCATTTCTGCTACATTGAGGAATTTTATTAAGCTCTTCTTCTTTCGTCTTATATGAACCAATACAAACAACATTACATCTATTATTTATACATTTTGATGTAAAAGAACAATTAGATCTAATCATATATTCTCCTGGGGTTTTACAATCTGTATCAATAATGCACTTTTTATAAATATTGCTACTTAAAAAGTTATTAATATTTACTTTTTCATGCTTATTTGAATAATAAAAGATTATTCCAAAAATAAGAATAAATACCGCCAAAACATGCCAATAAATAGGTAGCTTATTTTTCATAAACATAGTTATGGATTAATATAGTTTTATTTTATCACATTATTTCACAAACATACAAAAAAATTAAACATATTTTTTAAATTTATATGTGCCCTCTTTTGACTAGCCTTATATTAATCATAAATCATACATGTTATATAAGTAGGAGTATTAAAAATCAACATTATTTCACATTCCTACTTATCCTACTTGTATGTTTATGCCGCTTCATGTATAATTACCCCATGATAGAAGAACATAAAAAAGAAAGTCAATTTTACGGAACAACAACCCTCGGAGAAAAGGGCCAAGTCGTAATTCCATCTGAGGCAAGAAGTAAATTTAAAATAGAAAAGGGGGAAAAACTCCTTGTTTTTGGAATGGGATCCCAGATGCTTGTTTTTGCGAAGCTAGAAAATCTTGCAAAAATAGAATCACACTTAGCAGATCAACTTGAAACAATCCGTAAAATAATGACCAAAGAAAAATAAACTTATTACTATAATCTTGGGCTTAAAAATAGAAAAATAGCTCATATTATAGTATAATTATTATATTAGAAACAAATAATTCTTAATTTTTTATTATGACAAAAAAGAAAAAAATAATAATAGGAGTAATACTACTCGCCTTGGTAGCGATAATAGTATTTTTTGCTACAAAAGAACCAAAAATAGAATACACTACTGAAAAAGTAGAAAGAAAAACACTTATCCAAACAGTAAGCGAGACGGGGTCTATTAAATCTGCAGATGAAATGGAATTAAATTTCCAAAATACTGGAAAAATAAACAAGATAGCTGTAAAGGTCGGAGACAAAGTATCCTCATCTCAAATTTTAGCAGAGCTAAATTATAGAGACTTGTCTATTCGCGAAAAAGATGCTCGTGCAAGTTTAGACATAGCAAGAGCAAATCTTAATAAATTAATAAGTGGTGCGACAACTTACGAAATAAACGTAAAACAAGCAAGCGTTCTCAAAGCTCAAACAGAATACGAATCAGCACTTAAAGAATTAGAAGAAGTCAAAAAAAGCGTAATTCAAAGCTCTGGGCAAGCAGAAACAGATGCTATTATATCAATGGAAACAAATATTTCAAAAGCACAAATTGCAATAGACAATGTAAATACAATATTAAATGATGACGAAGCAAAATATCTTCTCGGTGCTAGAAATACATCTCTACTAAATCAAACAAAACAATCATACGAAATAAGCAAATCTTCTATAATTGAGGCTAGAAACCTAATATCTTCCGCAAGAACAACAAAGAATAGAAATGATATTAGAAATGCATTAAACAAAACAATTACTACTCTAAATCAAACATTTACAACACTACTTAATTGTTATCAAACACTTGAATATTCAATAACATCTTCTGATTTTACTCAAAGCGAACTTGATACTTACAAATCTACCATCAGTGGACAAGAAACAATAATTAGCGCGACTCTATCCTCTGTCCAAAATTCTCTTAGCAATCTAAATGATACTGAGTTAAATGATAATGGAACAACGATCTCGGGAAGTCAACAAATTACAGCCGCTCAATCAAAGGTAGACTCATATTATCAGTCATGGCAGCTTGTAAAAGCTCAACTAGAAGAACTAAAAGCTCCAGCAAGAAGTCAAGACAAAACTCTTTACGAAGCACAGGTAAGGCAAGCTGAGTCAAGCCTAGAATCAATTCACAATCAAATAGAAAATAGTATTATACGAGCTCCCATAGATGGAGTTATTACAAGAGTGGAATACAAAAAAGGAGAACAAGTATCAATGACAAAGTCGGTTATATATATGTTATCTGAGAGCAAACTAGAAATAGAAGTGGATATTTCCGAATCCGACATAACCAAAATAAAAAACGGTGATCCGGTAGAAATATCTCTTGATGCACTATCGAGTGAACAAAAACTATATGGAACAGTATATGATGTAGATCCAGCTGAAACAATTATTCAAGATGTAACTTATTACAAAACACAAATCGCCTTTGATATACCAGAAGAATTAAATCAAGAAATAAAACCTGGAATGACGGCAAATGTAATAATAAAAACGAAAGAAAAAGAAAATGTGCTAATGATTCCATCACGTGCAATTATAGATAAAAATGGTGATGGACAATTTATAAAAATTCTAGAAAACAATATTCCAAAAGAAATATCTATCAAAACTGGTATCTATGGAGACAACGGAATGGTAGAAATAATATCCGGACTTAATGAGGGAGATCAAATAATTACATCTTCTACAGAAGGCAAAAAATAATGCTAATAACAATCAAAAACATATCAAAAGAATACGAAAGTGGTGAAGCAACCACAAAAGTTTTATGCGATATTTCTTTTAATATAGAAAAAGGCGAGTTTGTCTCAATTATGGGACCAAGTGGATCTGGAAAATCAACACTTATGCATATACTAGGACTCCTCGACAGACAAACTACAGGAACTTATTTATTTGAGGGAGAAGATGTTTCAAAATTTGATGACGATGAGCTTGCAAATTTTAGAAATGAAAAAATAGGTTTTGTTTTCCAAGCATTTCATTTACTACCAAAAACAACCGTACTTGAAAATGTAATGCTTCCTCTTATTTATTCAAAAGATAAAAAGAACCATGAAGAAAAAGCAACTAAAATACTGACTGATGTTGGCTTGTCTCATAGAGTAAATTATATGACAAATCAAATATCTGGCGGAGAAAAACAAAGAGTTGCTATAGCTAGAGCACTTGTTAATAATCCAGACGTATTATTTGCTGATGAGCCAACTGGTAATCTAGATTCGAAATCCGGAAAACAAATCATGGAAATACTTCAAGAATTAAATGATAAAGGCCATACAATTATTTTAGTAACCCACGAAACAGCTACCGCAGAGCATGCTGATAGAATCATAAAAATAATGGATGGGGAAATAGTAGAAGACTATAAGGTAAAAGACAAAAAAATTGCAAAAAATGAGATTGGCATAAAATAAAATTAATGCTTGAAATACTTAAACAATCTGCAAAAATATCAATAAGATCTCTTCTAGCTAACAAGACTAGAAGTTTCTTAACTATGCTTGGAATAATAATTGGAGTTTCTGCTGTTATTATTATTACATCTATTGGAAATGGGGCGCAAGATTTAATCCTATCTCAGATAAAAAGCCTTGGAACAGACTCTATTAGTATAATGCCTGGAAAATCAGAAAAAAATGGCCCCCCTGCTTCAGTAATGGGTATAGTCGTTACATCACTTACATACGAAGATGGAAAAGCACTTCTTGAGAAAAAAAACTCTCAAAACATAGTAGCTGTTGCAGCATATGCAAATGGTAGCGCCAATGTAAGCTGGAAATCTACTAGTATTAATACAGATGTAAGTGGCACAAATGTAGACCATTTATTTGTTTCCGGTGCAGAGGTTGAGTCTGGTAGATTTTTTATAAAAGACGAGGAAACAAATCTAGCAAAAGTTGCCGTATTAGGAAGTCAAATAGCAAAAGATATTTTTGGCAATTCAAATGCCATTGGTCAAAAAATTAAAGTAAAAAAACAAGTCTTTGAGGTAATAGGTGTAATGAAAGAAAAAGGAAATGTTGGATTTCAAAGTTTTGATGGAAGGGTTTTTGTACCCATAAAAACAATGCAAAAATTAATTCTTGGAGTAAACCACGTTGGCATCATAAGGGCAAAAGTTGACTATGAAAAAAATGTTCCCATCGCTATAATAGATGCTGAAAAAACATTACGAGAAAGACACTCTATAAAAGATTCTAGCGGTGAAAGTGACGACTTTAGCGTAAGAAGCGCTGCTGAAGCAGTAGATATTGTAAAGACAATTACAAACGCCCTTAAATTTTTCTTAGCTGCAATGGCAGCTATTTCTCTAGTAGTTGGTGGCATTGGCATTATGAACATAATGCTTGTAAATGTAAGCGAGAGAACTAATGAACTAGGACTTAGAAAGGCACTTGGCGCAAACAATAAAAATATACTTACACAGTTTTTAATAGAATCAACATTTTTGACTCTTATTGGTGGATCAATAGGAATTATTTTTGGAATACTAGTATCATTTTTAATAAGTGTAATAATGAATTTGCTAAAATACAATTGGGGATTCCATATATCAATACTATCAATAATGATAGGATTAATAGTATCAACTTCAATAGGATTGATTTTTGGAATATACCCAGCAAAAAAAGCAAGCAAGCTCAATCCAATAGAAGCATTAAGATACGAATAATGACAATAAAAAATTCCATACAACTTGCGATTAATTCAATGAAACACAACAAAAATAGAACCATTTTGACTGTTTTGGGTATGGTAATAGGTGTTTCTAGCATTGTAATGGTTTTCTCTGCAGGAGAAGGTATTAGAGGCCTAATAACGGGTCAAATAGAATCTTTTGGGACAAACATCATAGAAGTTGAAATAAGAATACCAACGGATAAAAACAAGAGTGATGTATCTCAAAATACTGGTTCTGCAACTGGATTAGCACAAGGAATTCAAATAACAACGCTAACACTCGAAGATATTGAAGATATAGGAAAATTACCAAATATAGAATCTGGCTATGGAGCTATAATGGGTCAAGAACTTGCATCCTATGAAAACAAAAGAAAAAAAATATTTCTCATGGGAGTAAACTCATCTTTTATTGACATTGATAAAAGCGAAATACAAGATGGAAGATTTTTTAGCGACGCAGAAGATAAGTCACTTTCAAAAGTAATTATACTAGGTAGTAAAATAAAAACTGACTTGTTTGGCGAATCAGACCCTATTGATAATTACATTACGCTTGGAAAATCAAAATATCGTGTCATAGGAACATTAAAAGAAAGAGGTGCTATGATGGGAATGGATTTTGATAGTCAAGCCTATATACCCGTTAGAACTCTTCAAAAAAAGGTTCTAGGAATTGATTATATTATGTATTCAATACATAGCTTAAAAAATACTCGCCTTGCCAAAGATACCGCCAATCAAATGAAACTAATACTAAGAGAAAACCACAACATAGATAATCCAGAAGACATTCCCGCTCTCGATGATTTTGCGGTTGTTACAATGGAAGAAATGATGAATACGCTTAATTCAATTACAAAATATATAACAATACTACTTCTTGCTATAGTAGCCGTTTCTCTTATTGTTGCTGGCGTTGGTATTATGAACATAATGTATGTTGTTGTAAGTGAAAGAACTTTTGAAATAGGTCTAAGAAAATCAGTTGGTGCAAAGTATTTTGATATAATGTGGCAGTTTCTTATGGAAGCCGTAATAATATCTATATTTGGGGCTATAATAGGAATAGTTTTTGGAATAGGACTATCGGCAATAATTTATATTGTTGCAAATAAATTTGGTCTCGCTTGGCACTTTGCAGTTCCAATTGAGGCATTTTTGGTATCAATTGGATTTGCGCTTTTCTGTGGATTAATTTTTGGAGTTTTCCCAGCAAAGAAAGCTGCTGCAATGGATCCAATAGTAGCTCTAAGAAATAAAAATTAAAAACATTTATAAAAAAATAAATATAGCCCTTAATCAGACTATATTTTTATTTTTCCAAAATTCATCATTCATCATTCATCATTCATTTCATCTACCCACTCTCCAATTTTTACAACCATATCTTCTGATTCTGCTCTTGTGGGTGTGTGCATCACCGCGACACAAATCTTTTTTCCATTTTTTGTAATATACCCAGCTGCAACGTGATATTGCGTTTCATAAAGAAATCCCGTTTTTGCTCCGAAATAATTTTGCTTATTATTTCTTAAATCATATACCGTGTGTTTAATATTTTTTTTGATGCCCAATTTTGTTGTAAAACTAAATAAATCAGATCTTGAATATTTTGATATGTCTTCTATAGCAAAAGCGTTACATGCAGCAAGAGCCATGTCATGAGCTGTTGTTGTATTTTTTAAAGAAAGTCCAGACATTTCATCTATTTTTGTTTTTGTCATTCCCCACTCTTTTGCAGTCTTATTCATTCTTGCTATAAAATCAGATTTCTTAATACCCAAAATTCTTGGAAATGCATTTGCACAGTTATTTGCAGATCCGATTAACATAGAAGCAAACAATTCTGAAATTTTGATTCTGTCATTTGTGGCTATTCTTAATAACGCAAAAGAATCTCTTGGCCCAACATATTTTCTCAGATCTTTTTCGTTATCATTGTAAGTAAGTCCAACTTTCGCATTCCAATTTACATTATACTTCAAAAAAGCTCCTGCACTAACAAGCTTTATAAGGCTTGCACTTGGCATCACCACATCTTGCCCATAATAATACAATGGATGCTTAGTTTCATAATCAAAAACAGCAATAGCCCACGATGGAATTTCTTTTTGATAATTATCTCGATACCATATAGCAAAATCAGAATATTTACTATCACTAGCAAAAGCCTTGGGGAAAATCAAAAAAAATATAAAAATAATGGATACTAATATTTTTTTCATAAAAAATATTTAAATATTAATATATACATAATAACTCATAAGAGACAAAAAGAAAACCCCACTAATTATTAAATTAGTGGGGAACTTTTATTTTAGATAAAGTAGTTTTATGGGTTTTAATTTGTCACCCCCCTCAACAGAACAAAAATAAATACCGCTTGAAACTTCCTTACCAAAATCATCTTTTGCATCCCATATTATTTCCCCATTTTTTTTAAGATGAGAAAATTCTTTCACAATTTGACCTTTAATATTAAATATTTGAATTCTACATACAGATTTATTACTCACAACATCATAAGAGATTTTTAAATTATCTCTAAATGGATTTGGATAAATCTTTATATTAAACGCTTCATACACATCATCTTCTATTGACGATGTACCAGATAATGCTAGGGAAATATTATCAAGCCATATGCCTATATCTTGATGACCTAATTGAAAACAAATTCTTGACTCTCCAGAATGACTTGCAACAAATTGAGTCGTGTATCTAATCCATTCTGTTCCAATTTGTTTTTCTTCCCATAAGCCAAAATTTTCCCAGGGCGAAACAATATTAGAGCATTCCAAAAATATCGATCTAGGCATTTCAGCCTTTGCAAGAAATGATAATGTATACGAAGCTCCAGAAACCAAATTTACATTTTGAACAAGCTGAACCTGATATCTAAGACCTGACTGATTTGGATCAATATACATAGAATAGATATTACTTGGACTATCAACATATTCATCAGCATAATAATCCGCAACAGTATTATGATCCTCTATCAAAAAGGGTGCATAATGACCAAGTTCAAAATTTCCATTTGCCAATAATTGATTTTCAGGGGGAGAAATATTTGAAACGTCTTCAAAAACAACTTTATCAAAATATCTTGCTCCAGCGCTTTCTCCCAACATAAAACTAAGTCTTGCCAGTGGATCTACGCCCGTTGTGTTAAAAACGTATTGATGTTTTTTCCACTCCGTAGTTGAATTAAGCTCTTTCCATAAACCATAATTAGTCCATGGACTTGTATCTTTTATTAATTCTACCTTGAAGGGTAAGTTTGTATCTGATTTTACCCAAAAAGAAAAATGATATAATCCCCGATTTGTCACATCAATAAGTTGCTTAAGCTCGACATCATAATAGTTTGCGGGTGTATTAACTTGAACCTCTGCCTTGAACACTCCATCTATAGAATTTTCACTTGTAATATCAAAATCAGCTATTTGAGACCAATCATTAAAGTGCCAATAACTTGTAAGTCCAGAATCAAAACCGCCATCATTGAGCTCTAATCCATCAAAATTAATATCTCCTCCACTTGGAGAAAATGTTATTTGTGGTCCTGTTGGAAACGCATTAATATCATTATCACTAACAAGAACAACATTTGCATAGCTAAATCCATAATATGAAAATGTCGTTGCATCCAATATATGACGCTTATGTCCATTTTCAAGATAATAAATTTGCGATGCACTTCCTTTTACAAGCTTACCATCCATTATATATTCATAATTTCCAGTAGGTGCTGTAGGATAATTATTTAAAACAGCTGAGGAAACTGGAATATTAAAATTATAATGGTAATAATTAATATTATAAGCATCGTTAGAGAAAATTGGAAGTTTCATTTTTTGACCAATATATTGATTTCCAAAGATTTCTCCTTTTACAAGCACAAATCGCTCCGAATTATTATCTTGATTTTTTAAAACTGCACCATATGGATATTCTGATATAAGCTCGGTCCCTTCATTAAAATTCGATAGGAAAGAGCTAGTAACTGGAATCCATACATCTGAAGCATATCCTAAGCTTTGCCAAGCTGTTGCACGACGCCTTACAATAGTAAAAGATGTGTCACTTGCGTAATCAAAAACCCATCTTTGAGAATTTTCATCATAAACACAAGCACCGACTCTTACCTTTACATCGGGCCCGGCTTGAAACTGAGATACCTCATCTTGTGTTGCTTCAATAGCTTCATCCCAACCCCAATTCCACGTATAAAGAGGATATTCACTATCAAAATGATTCATAATACCATCTTGAATCCAAAAATAATCTGGAGTACCAATAACATGTAAAATAACATCGTCTGGCACTGTTCTTTCTGATATAAGTGAGCTCGGCGCATGAATTGGTAGATTTTCAGTAAAATAATATTCTTCTAGATTACAACTCGTATATGGACTTCCATTAATATCAGGGGCACAATACCATCCATATGGATCAACTGGAGCTCCATTTTTCCATATTTGAAAATGAAGATGATACCCAGTAGAGTTTCCAGTATTACCAACCCTTCCTATTACCTGTCCCTGAATTACAATATTTCCAACTGAAACTATTGGGCTATTATAAAGCATATGGCCATAAAGACTCATATAAC
>JAEHGL010000023.1 GCA_019248485.1 Candidatus Komeilibacteria bacterium S5_K13
CATCACACAACAATGTTGGAAACTTTTATTGAACCTAATTATCAAAGCGTAGTTGGTTTTTTTGTTCAAAGAATAATGAAGGAACTTCGTCTTTTTGGTTGTTACGATATCTTATTTGGTAAGGTTAAAGAATTTATTATTAATCATTTGTTTAATGAAAATATAGATCTAAACGATTTAAACATTTTGAGAAATTTATCAGAACTAGAAGCAGTAAAAACAATTGTTGAAACGTTTAAAAAAGAAATAAATAATCTAACCGTGCAAGATGTTGGGGATACAGAGATAAAAAATTATTTGAAGGTTAGTAGCGCTAGACCATTTGTAGTTACTGATAAAAAATATTTATTGCCTAAGAAAAGTGTGTTTAATAAAATTGTTGGCGATAGTGATTTTGAATTAGAATTCGCTGACTTTTTAGAAACTGCAGACGATGTAATTTCTTTTGCAAAAAATTATTACGAAATTCATTTTAAGATTGACTATAAAAATGCTAGTGGAGCAATCTCTAGTTATTATCCAGATTTTTTTGTGAAATTAGATAATAAAACAATTTATATTGTAGAAACAAAGGGAAGAGAAGATTTGGATGATATTGAAAAAATTAAAAGATTAGCACAATGGTGTGATGACGCCAGTGAGAGACAAAAAAAGATTTCATATAAAATGCTTTATGTTAAACAAGAAGAATGGGATAAGTATAAACCGACAAGTTTTAAACAATTAATAGATTTGTTTGGCGATAAATAACCTATAGAATGCATATAACAGCTTCAAAATTATACGATTATACTCAATGCCCGCATCGTGTTTGGCGAGATGCTAATGGTCCCAAGGAAGAAAAAATACAAGAGCCAAATCCATTTGTTGAGTTGTTATGGAACAGAGGAGTTTTTCATGAAGAAAAAATTATGGCTTCAATAGGGGAGTATTTAGATTTGAAAGATGGCTCTCTAGATAAAAGATTTGAAAAAACAATACAAGCTATGAAAGATAAAGCTCCTTTGATATATCAAGGAGTTTTAAAATATAAAAATCTACTTGGCATTCCAGACATTTTGAGAATTCAAGAAGACGGTACATATATTCCAATAGAAATAAAATCTGGAATGGGGTTTGAAGGAATGGATGAAGAAAATGGAGAAGAGGGCAAAATGAAAAAACATTATGCAGTTCAATTAGCATTATATGTAGAGCTATTAGAGTTATTAGGATTTGAACATAAAAATAAAGGATTAATTTTAGATATACATAAAGAGGAGTGTAAATATGATCTCAATTTACCATTTGGGGTAAGAGATAAAACAACTGTTTGGCAATTTTATCAACAGGTAAAAAATAATGTTGATTTGCTGTTAAAAAATGAAGCTCATAATAAGCCTGCATATTCAGGAATATGTAAATTATGTCCCTGGTATAATAGTTGCAAAAAATGGGTAAAAGAAAATGAAGATCTAACAGGAATATTTTATGTAGGTGGAACTAAAAGAGACGTGTTGAATCAAGATTTAAATATAAATAAAATATCGGACATTTTTGATATAGACATATCTGACATAAAAGATCAAAAGAAAAAAGACAAGACATTTTTAAAAGGAATAGGGGAAGACACAATAACTAAAATTATAAGAAGGGCTGAGGTTTTGGTAAAAACAAAAAAGCCCGTTATATACAATAATATTGCACTTCCAAAAGTTAGTTATGAATTATTTTTTGATATAGAAGATGATCCAACTCAAGAATTTGTCTATCTTCATGGAGTATATGAAAGATCTGTTTTTGGTGAAAGATTTTTAGATTTTACAGCCAAAGAAAAAACTGAGGAGGCAGAAAAGGAAGCCTGGAGTAATTTTTGGAATTATATAAAAGGATTACCTCAAGATGATTATTCTGTTTATTATTACTCCCCACATGAAAAAACTACTTATAAAAGAATGCAAAAGTTATACCCCGACATAATATCAGAACAAGAAGTAGAAAGTTTTTTTGATAATCCAAATGTTATAGACTTGTATCAATTTGTTTTAAAAAATACGGATTGGCCATTGCCAAGTTATTCAATAAAAGAAATTGCAGTGTATTTAGGTTTTAAGTGGAGAGATGAAACACCATCAGGTGCTCTATCTATTCAATGGTTTAATGAGTATCTAGATACTAAGGATGAAAATATTTTAAAAAGAATTCTTTTGTATAACGAAGATGATTGTAAAGCGACTATGGTATTAAAAGATTATTTAGATAAAGAAATAAAATAAGTCCGTTAAAAGGCTGGTAGGAATTTATGCTAATTAACTTATATTGTACTATCTACAACAATAGCTAATCCAGCAAGTTGTTTTACATTGTAAGCAGAATTTATAGCGCCTTGCTTAGAATTGTATGCTTCACTAACAGCTATTATTTCACCATTGCCTGCCTTAAGATGCCATCTATGATATCCTGCGATATCTTTGTAAATTACAAATCTTACTTGTGACATAAATTTGTTTTCTGTAATTTATTTATTAATTAGGGATTATCGATCTTTCTTTTTATTAACCCCAGGATAAAAACCTATTAATAAGTTGTTATCCGGGGATTGAAAGAAAGATAATGTAATCAATTAAATAAAGGACTCGGAGTATCCCACCAGCTTTTCAAAGGACTTATAAAATTATTATACTACTTGTTTTTTCTTAGTCAATTCAAGATTGTTATTATTCTATTTTTAAGTACTAATTTATTTTTTAAATTATCCATTAACTCTCTTTTTTCAAGTATTGTTCCTTGTTGAAGAATATATTTAGCATAATCTTTCATGTTAATTTGTTTTTGATCTTCGTGACTATCTTTTTGTATTCCAAGTACTCCAGTTCTAAAGCTATGATATCTTTCAACTTCTTTTTGAACTTTTTCTTTCATTCCTAGTTTATCTAAATCCAGATCATTAATCATTTGGGTTATTTGTTCTATTAATCTATCTTCTCTAATAGTTTCTGACTTGCAATTTATATCTTTACCTTTTGTGCAATTGTAATATACATATCTATGAACATTGCCATTCTTTTGTCTTTTAAATTTTTCATAAGCAGTTATTCCACTTCCACATAATCCACAAGTCATCAACTTGGTGAATGCAAATTCTCTACTTTGTCCTTTTTCTACATTTGTTTCAAACATTTGATTTTGTGCTTTATCAAATAGTTCTTTTGATATTATTGGGTCATGTTTTCCTATATACCAATTACCACTGGTTTTCGGATATTCAAATGTTCCCGTATAGAAACTATTGTGAAGGATTATATAAATATTACTTAATGTTAAATGAAATCCATTTTTTGTTTTAAAATTTAAATCATTTTTTAGCCACATATATACTTTTCTACCACTCCAATTTTCATTTGCAACCTTCTCAAACATCTTTTTTATTATTGGTGCTCTTATTGGATCTATCATTACATAACATTTTCTATCACTTCTATTTTCGTTTAGATATCCTGTTGGAGCTACTCCTGGCCATAGTCCCATTTCTACTTTTGCCCTTAAACCACGCTTTACATTAATACCCCTATTATCATTTTCTAGTTTAGCTTGAGATCCTAAAATCATAAGAAGAAACTTTTCATTTGGATTATTAGTAAATTTTTGACTATGTGTATTTATCTCTACTAATTTTCCTTGATCCATAAGATCAACAAGTGATCCAAGATCTCCTGCATTTCTACTTAACCTATCAGGTGCCCATGTTAAAATTGCATTAAATTTTCCATCTCTTATATCATTTATTAATCCATTATATACAGGACGTTGTCCTGTGTCTTTGGCACTATGTGATTCACGTCTAATCTCTACAATATTCATTTTTTCTCTATTAGCCAGTTCTAGCATCTCTTTAATTTGACTATCTATTGATAGAACCTGTCTCTCTTCTGATTCAGTTGATTTTCTAGCATAAAGACAGTATTTAAGAGGAATAGCCTCTAATTCCCTTGAAACGCCCTGATTCTGTTGTTGTGACTCCATTTTGTTGTGTTATTTATTACAACCACATTGATGACGCAAAAAAGGAGAAAAGTCCAGATAATGTGCTAATGCTATAAAACACAATATCTGTCAAATGAGGTTTATGAAAAACAGTACTTTTGTGTGCCATTTGTGCCATTTTCTAAAAATGTTACATTAATGATGCGAAAAAAGTGTCTACTAAACGGGGTACGAATCATTTCATCGTGTCTCATTTGTCTCATTCTATAAAAAGATATCTCTTTTTATAGTGTGCCATCTGTGCCACTTTTTCCATTTTTGACCCCTACCGAGATGCATTATTCTATTTTTCAATTTATACTCACAAAAACCCCATGGACATTGTACTCATATAGTGTAGCAACTGAGGTACTCTGCCATTCCCAGTCATTCGACGGGACAAGCACCTGAGAGGTCAAAGTTACCGAGGTGGCTCATCTCAGCATGCCAAGAAAATACCTGTGATTATGGTGTTTTTTTGTTTGATTTTTAGCTTTTTATTTAGTCCAAATTGTGATAAAATTATATTATTAAATAAACAAATTCAATGGATCAAAGCACTATATACCTTAATTTTAAAGAAAATGTTGTTAAGTATCCTAATAATATTGCTCTAGCATATATTGAAAGTGGGTCTTACAAAAAAATTAATTATAAAAAGTTAAATGATTATATATTAATTTTGGTTAAGTATTTTTTTGATATTGGCTTGAAACAAGGAGATAAAATAGCAATTCTTAGTGAAAATGTGTGGCAATGGCCTGTTATAGATATGGCGTGTAATTACTTGGGTATAGTAGTAGTGCCAATTCATGCAACTTATGGAAAGATGTATATAGAGTATATTGTTTCTCAAGTAGAGCCAAAAGTTATATTTATTTCTAGTCAAAAATTATTTGATAATTTCTCTAGTATAAATAGTGAAATCATTTTGAACCTTGAAAAAATTATTACAATAAATTCTGATATTAAGACAGATATAAAAGTTGAAAATATTAACAATATCTTGTCAAATAAGGATATCGATAATTTACCAGAGCCTATAAGCACCGACGGTCTGTCAACTATTATTTACACATCGGGCACGACAGGTTTACCAAAGGGTGTAATGCTAAGTAATTCTAATATTTTGAGTGACATCAAGAATGTATTAAAATATGATCCTATCTATAGTACTGATAGATTTTTTTCTCTTTTGACGCTTTCTCATGTGCTAGAGCGTACTGCGGGACAAACAGTGCCACTTCTTGTGGGTGGATCGATTTATTATAGTAGAAGCACAAAGACGTTACTGGAAGACATAAGGCTTGCAAAACCAACCATATTTATATGTGTTCCAAGAATATTTGAAAGAGTTTTTGATAAAATTCAAGATAATTTAAGAAAAACGCATGGTATTAAAAGTAGTTTGTTTTACTATGGACTTAAAGCAAAAAGCAGGTTACATTCTTTAAAAAGAGCAAATAAGAAAGTTAATAGTTTATTCTATTTATTATGTATTATTTTGGATAAAATAGTATTTGGAAAAATAAGAAATATTTTTGGTGGAAATATTAGAATGGCAATTTCTGGTGGATCAAGTTTGGACAAAAGAATAGCAAGGTTTTTTGAGGATGTGGGAATAAATATTATAGAAGGATATGGCCTTACTGAAACATCGCCTATTATTTCTGTAAACAAGTTGGATAATTACAAATTTGGAACAGTCGGGCTTGTGCTAGAAAATCTAGATATAAAAATTCAAGACGATAAAGAGATTTTGGTAAGAGGAGATTCTATTATGAGTGGATATTTTAAGGATGATGAGTCAACAGCCCTAGCAATAGATAGTGAAAAATGGTTTCATACAGGAGATTTGGGATTTATTGATAAAGATGGATTTTTAAATATTATTGGGAGAAAAAAGGAATTGATAGTGCTATCTACTGGAAAAAAAGTTTTGCCAGTAAATATTGAGCAAGCACTTAATTATGATAAATATATTAATCAATCGATTGTGATTGGAAATAATGAGAAATTTTTGACAGCTTTGATAGTACCTGATTTTGATGAAATAGAAAGGTATTGCAAGGAAAGTAATATAAATATTGATGATAAAAAGAGCTATTTGAATTTGGATAGAATAGAGAATTTTTATAGAAATAGAATTAATGAGTGTTTGAAAAGTTTTGCAGATTATGAACAAATAGTTTATTTTTATTTAGTAAATCGTCAATTTGATGAAGATCATGACGAGCTTACACCAACTCTAAAATTGAAAAGGGGAAAAATCAAAGAACATTTTAATAATATAATAAATGAGTTTTATGAAAAATAACATTGATAAGATTGGCCAAATATTAGAATATTTAGATAAGTATGATTTATATCCAGATTCTAGAATAATTTGTGGTGGCGCGGATCCGGAAGTTATTATTGATAATAAAAAAGTTTTGATGTTTTCTTCAAATAATTATTTAGGACTGGCAACTAATAGTTTTGTTGTCGATGCAGCTATTGAAGCTATTAGAAAATTTGGAGTAGGATCAGACGGTTCAAGATTATTATCTGGTAATTTATCTATTCATCGCGAACTTGAAGAAAGGATAGCTAAATTTAAAGGCGGTGAAGATGCTATTGTGTGGCCAACTGGATATTCTGCAAATATTGGTACTATTAGTGCATTGACAAATTATCCAAATTTAATATTTGGAGTCGGTCAAGATAAAAATATAATTATTAGTGATGAATTAAACCATGCTAGTATTATAGATGGTTGTAGAATGAGTAGACAAAAGATTGTCGTATATAAACATAGAGATGTTGTTGATTTAGAGAAGATTTTGAAAAAATATAAAAAGAAAAGAAAATTGGTTATTACGGATGGGGTTTTCAGTATGGATGGTGATATAGCGCCGCTTGATAAAATTTCAATTTTATGTAAAAAGTATAATGCTTTGTTAATGATTGATGAAGCTCATTCAACTGGTATGTTAGGGAAGACTGGAGAGGGTACGCCAGAATATTTTAATTTAAAACCGGTCAAAGATATAGATATAGTTATGGGTACTTTTAGTAAGGCATTGGCTTCAACTGGTGGATTTGTTGTGGGTAGTAGAGATTTAATAAGGTATTTAAAGATTGCTAGTAGATCTTATATTTTTTCAACAGCCATGACGCCAGCAGCATCAGCTTCTGTTATAGCAGCTTTGGATTTAATTACTAAAGATCCATCAATACGGCAAAATATGTGGGATAATGTTGAATATATGAGAAAGAATATTCAAAAAATAGGATATAATACATTGGACAGTAGCACGCAAATAATACCTATTTTGATTGGATCTGATGAGAAGGCTATTCAGTTTAGCAGATCTTTGTTTAATAGGGGTATATTCGGTCCTTGTGTTAGGTGGCCAGCAGTATCAAAGGGTATGGCTCGAATTAGATTTACAATAATGTCAACGCATACAAAAGAACATATAGATTATCTAATAAAATCTTGTTTAGAAATAGGAAAAGAATTAAATATTATTTAAAATAAATGATTTTATTTATTTATTTGGCAGCAGCATTAAATTTATTACTGGGATTGTTAGGTTTGTTTAAGAGCAAAAAAAGTTTTACCAATATTTTTTTCGGAATTTTGGGTATTTTAGCATTTTTATGGTGTCTGAATAATATAATGATCGGACATTCTTCCAACCCAATATTTTGGTTAAAAGGTGCTTATGCTTTTGGAGGACTTGTTGTTGCAACAGGGTTGGTTTGGGTTTTGAATTTATGTAATAGAAGAAGGCTGTTATTAAAAAGTATTATTATATATTTATGTGCATTTTTTTTCTTTTTTATATCATATGTAAATGGTCTTATAGTTGGTAGAGTTGATAATATTTCAGCAGGTACATTTAGTGGAACAACGGGGTCTTTGTTTTTTCTTTATAGTTTATTTTTTTTTGGAGTTTCTTCGGTGATAATTGTTACGTTAATATTGAATATTAGAAAATCTAAAGGAATCTCAAGGCAGCAACTTATATTGGTGTTAATGGGTATATCTTTACACGTTTTAACTTCAATTCTGGTTAGTTTTGTTTTGCCACTTTTTGGATATTTTAAGCTAATGTCTTTAGACAGTCCTTCATCTTTGTTTTTTGTGGGTTCAATAGCATACGCAATTACTAGATATCGTTTTATGGATATACGTTTAGTTATATCAAAAAGTATTTTATATTTTTTATTAACTAGTTCTGTAGCCCTTGCCTTTGCATCAATAACCTATATCACAGGAGAATTTTTTCAAGAAGAAGGTGTGTCAAGAATTTTTATTATTCTTTTAATGTCTCTTGTTGTAGTTTGGGGCATAGATCCTCTCAAGCGTCTTCTTGCACGACTTACCGATAAAGTTTTCTATAAAGACAAAATAGATTATCAAGAAGTGCTTAGAACTCTTGGGCTTATTATTGCGAGAGAAATTGAATTAAAGAAATTATTTCTTGATATGTCAGAGTCTCTAGAGAAATTTTTAAAATGTAAAAGCGTTAATTTTTTGTATAAAAATAAAACAACAGGAATTTTTCGGGCTATTGTAGATGAAAATATTGCAATTGCTTCAAACGATGAAATTATTAATTATATATTTACAAATAGGGAAATAATTATTACAGAAGAGTTTGATAGAAAAAGTAAAGAATTGGGTGAAGAAGAAAAAATAAAAATTGCAAAAATAGTTGAGCGATTAGATAAAATGAAAATAGGATTTGTTGCTCCTATTATGTCTGACAATGAGTTAACAGCAATTCTCACTATTGATAAAAAGTTATCAGGAGATACTTTTTCTGGAGAGGATATAAATCTTATTTCAGTTCTTACTCCTCAAATAGCTACGGCCCTAGAAAAGTCACGACTTTATAATGAAATTCAAACATTTAATATAAATTTACAGGCAAAGATAGAACAAGCCACAAAAGAACTGAAACAAGTAAATATTGATTTAGAGACAAGAAATAAATACCTTACATCTCTTCAAAAAATTAGTAGCACTATAACACGAAGTCTTGATTTCCAAGAAGTCGTGTCATTTATTGCTACAAGTATAAAAAAAGAAATGGGTTTTTGTGCAGGCGTTATTAATTTTGTAGATGAAAAATTAAGGACGATGTATATAGGTGCAATGACACAAGACGAGGTTATAGATAAAGTTATTTCATTTTTGCCACAAAAGCCACATGAATATAAGGTTTCGTATGATGACAAAGAAAATATCGCAATTCGTGCAATGCATTCATCAAATATAGAAAAAAGTAATTTTGTATATGATGTTTTTAGGCCCGCCATAACAAAGACTCAAGCAGACCAGTTGCAAAAAGCGCTAAATATAAAATCAGTTGTTGCTATACCAATGTATAGTGAAAACAAAATAATAGGATCAATTGATTTTTTCTTGTATGTTGAAAGTGAAAATATCAAGCAGGTTGATATTGAAGTTATGAAAGCCCTTACAGATCAAACTGGTCTTGTTATTAAGAACCTTAATCTATATTCAGAGATTTCTTCAAAAAATATTGAATTAGAAGACGCTAATACGCACTTGAAGCAATTAGATGAGGCAAAGTCAGAGTTTTTATCAATAGCATCGCATCAGCTTAGAACGCCGCTTACTGGCATAAAGGGCTATTTATCAATGCTTGTAGAGGGAGACTATGGTAAAATTCCAAGCAAGATAGACGATATTTTGAAACAGGTTTTTGAAGCAAGTAATAGAATGGCAAGACTTGTTGATGTATTTTTGAATGTATCAAGAATAGAGGCTGGAAGACTTAAATTAGAGTTAAATGGGTTTGATCTTAATGAACTTGTATATCGTTCTGTAAAAGATTTGACAATAAACGCAAATGAACTCGGACTTAAATTGAACTTTAAGAAAGATAACGAAGTCTATATTGTAAGGGCAGATTCAGATAAAATAAAAGACGTATTACTTAATCTTATTGATAATGCAATAAAATATACAAAAAAAGGTAGTATTGATATAAAATTATCAAAAAAAGATTCAAATGCACTTGTTGAAGTAAGTGATACAGGAGTTGGTCTTGAAGAAGAGGACATTGATAAATTATTTAATAAATTTTCAAGAGGACAAGATAGTGCAAAAATAAATACGGGTGGCTCAGGACTTGGTCTTTATGTCGCAAAAAAAGTTATTGATGCGCACGGTGGAAAAATTTGGGTTGAAAGCTCTGGAAAAGGAAAGGGAAGCAAATTTAGTTTTACATTACCACTTAGCAAAGTTTAGACATGTATATAATTTATAGACAAAGACAATATAGTGATTTCAGAATTTTTTTATCTTATCTTGTGTTGATTTTAGCACTAATACTAATTTTATCACAATTTCAAATATTAATTTTTTTGAGAGTATTTATTTTGATAATGATATTTATCAACTGTCTTTTGATATTTTTCTTTTCAAGATTAGAATTTAGAATAATAAATAGTGGTCTTGAAATGGGTTTTAGATTTTTTAAAGTAAAAATAAAAATAGATGAAATTGAGTCAGTGTTAATAGAGAACTCATATGATTTGTTTAAAGGACTTGGAATTAGAAGAAGTAAGGATAATGTTTTGTGTTTTGTAGGAAAAATGGGTGAGGGGATTTTAATCAATACAAAATTTAAAGAAAGTTTTTTTATATCACTAAATAATCCTGAAGAAGCAATTGCTAATTTAAGAAAAAATAAGTATGTATAAATCCATAAAAGATATTAAAAATTTAAAGGACAAAAAGGTTCTTTTGAAGTTAGACCTCAATTTGTCTTTGGATAAAAATGGTCGTATAGATCAAGATTCAACTTTGAGAATAGAATCTGTATTAAAGACAATAAAATTTTTGTTGAGTAAAAAAACTAAGATAGTTATTATCTCATATCTAGGAAGACCAAATGGATTTGATAAGAAATACAAGATGGATGCAGTTTCAAAAATTCTTTCAAAGTATATAGGTAAAAAAATAAAAAAATTAGATAGTGCACTACCTCAAGATATAGAAAAGGATATATTAAAAATGAAATCAGGCGATATTATAATGCTTGAAAACATAAGATTTTATAGTGAAGAAGAAAAAAATGATAAATTATTTGCAAAAAAATTAGCAAAACTTTTTAATATATATGTAAATGATTCATTTTCAAATGCTCATCGTGCTCATATGTCATGTAGTGCAATAATGCAATATTTACCAAGTTATGCAGGCTTTAGATTAGAAGAGGAGATAAAAAATTTGAGTCTTGCTATGAAAAAAGAAGCGGGAAAAATACTAATACTTGGAGGTGCGAAAGTTGATACAAAATTAATGTTAATAAAAAAGTTAAATAATTCATGCGATTATATTTTACTTGGTGGAGTTTTAGCAAATACATTTTTAGCATTAAGACAAATAAATATAGGAAAATCTATTTATGATAACAAATTCTTGAAGCTAGCTAAAAAAATAGATTCAAAAAAGATTATTCTTCCTATTGATGCAATAACAGCAAAAAAAATATATTCTACTAAAATAGAAATAAAGGATATAAAAAATATAAGTGATGACGATATGATTTTGGACATCGGACCAAAGAGCGTAGAGCTTTTTGCAAAGTATATTAAGAAGTCAAAAATGATTTTATGGAATGGTCCTATGGGATACTTTGAAAATAAAAAGTTTCAAAAAGGAACTATGGATTTGGTATATTGTATGAAAAAATACAAAAGCATTGTTTATACCGGTGGTGGAGAAACAGTCACTATGATAAAAAAATTAAAATTAGAAAAAGTTTTCAAATTTATTTCTACTGGTGGAGGAGCAATGCTAGAGTTTTTATCAGGCCTAGAATTACCCGCAATAAAAGCTCTTAATAAAAATAAAATGTCCGCCAAAGGCGGATCCGCCTCGGGCGGAAAGAAATCTAAATTACATTAATTAAATAACCCAAGCTTATAGTGGGTTACAAGTAAAAACAAAATGAAAATAGAAAAAATTATAGCAAGAGAAATATTGGACTCTCGTGGAAATCCTACAATTAGCACAACTATTTTTTTGGATAATGGAAAATATTATTTTGCATCAGTTCCATCAGGTGCATCAACTGGATCATCAGAAGCTTATGAGCTTAGAGATAGGGATATGAGAAGATATAATGGAATGGGTGTTTTAAAAGCTGTGGCAAATGTCAATAAAGATATTAATAATTTATTAGTAGGATCTGATATAGAAGATATTGTATCTCTTGATAAAAAAATGATAGATCTTGATAAGAGTGAAAATAAGATGAATCTTGGCGCAAATGC
>JAEHGL010000024.1 GCA_019248485.1 Candidatus Komeilibacteria bacterium S5_K13
TTTCTAAACGCTCACTTTTAGAAAGGTGTGAGAACTTTTTATTGTTTTTTTCATCTTTTTATTCTACAAGTGTTCGGATTCAAATGCGAATGTAGGTAGGAGGATAGTATGTTTAAATACACTGATCAATTTAGTGGTAAAGAAGTTCGGTCTGATCACGGGTATTTGCGTTATAGTAGACCTAATCATATCAATGAGCAAATTAGCGCTCTTAGATCTTTTTTTCCGAATTTGGACTCGGCAGACATTACAATAGCTAATGGTAAGCTTCTCGACAAAGCTGAGGGGTGGTTTGCAATTCCAAGATGGGAAAAGATAGCTCCTACTTATGGAGAAGCAGTCCAAAAGGTATTGGATTTAATTAAACAGACACGACATGGCGCATTTTATGATCATTTTCAAGGTGAATTAAAATTTAAACATCTTCGTCAGTTAAGGCGTTGTTCGGACGGTTTTCAAGTAATTGGAGATCAACAGAAAAGTAATGACATTCTTATCATTCCAGCTCAGTTTGGTATGCGTCATGCAGGTATATCAGCTGGCCGAGCATTGAGTGTTATGGAGAGTAATGAATTTGCCTTAGGGCCATTTGCTGTTGGCATTATGCTTCTTACGCACCCCAAACGTCTCATGGGATACCATGATATTGGTATTAATTGTTCTGGTGCTGAGTTATTTGGGATTCAATGTGTAAAGGAAAAATATCATCTCTTGAACCTCCAAGATCTTATTCCAATTTTCTGGTTTGATGTCGGTAGTGTTTATTTTGACAAGTTTTTCTTTGCTTCTGATAATGGAGCTAGTAGTACTCCCTCGGCCTTTTTTAGTAATAGCTAGAAGCCCGAATTTTAAAAAATCCAAAATAAAATAAAGGATTGTCTATATCATAGACGATCCTTTTTAATTACAATAAATACCGCCAGATAATTGGTGGTAAGTTTATTTTAAATTGAGATTTAAGGTATTATTTTTTCTTTAACACGCTTTCAATAAAGTCTAATATATCTCCATTTAATACTCTCTCTGTGTCACTTGTCTCATAATCACTTCGTAAATCTTTTATCATTTTGTATGGATGAAGGACATAAGATCTTATTTGGTTTCCCCATGCAGCTTCTTTGATTTCGCCTTTTATTTTTTTTCTTTCCTCGTCTGATTGTACTTGTAGGTATTTACTTAGTTTTGCATATAAATATTTCATGGCGGTTTCTTTGTTTTGGCCTTGAGATCTTTGATTTTGGCATGTTGTAACAATTCCTGTTGGTATATGAGTAATACGAACAGCAGAGTCTGTTGTGTTTACATGTTGTCCTCCTGCACCACTGGCTCTATAGAAATCAATTCGTAGGTCACTTTCCTTGATTTCAAGTTCTGTGCTTTCTATTTCAGGAAATATTTCTACCATTGCAAAAGATGTGTGTCTTGCATGATCGCTGTCAAATGGAGAAAGTCTTACAAGGCGATGTACGCCGTCTTCACTATGTAGATATCCATAGGCATAAGAACCTGTTATCATCATTGTAATACTTTTGTATCCTGCTTCTTCTCCACGAGATTCGTCTATTATTTGATACTGCCAGTTCATTTTTTCAAAGAACCTAGAATACATTCTAAAAAGCATTTCTACCCAGTCTTGAGATTCTGTACCACCAGCTCCTGCAAAAATAGTCATAATTGCATTACTTGAATCATACTTATTCGTAAAAAGTATTACTATCTCAAGGTTTTTGAATTTTCTTTCAAGTTCATAATATTTATCAGTAACTTCTTTTTCAATTTCTTGTGCATTGTCCGTCTCAGCAAGATCTGATAAATCGTTTAATTCTTTTATTAAATTTTCCCAATTTTTGATTTGGACTTGCAAATTTTTTAGTTCTTGAGATTTATTTTTTGCAATATCTTGATCTTTCCAAAAATCAGGATTATTCATATCGGATTCAAGTGTGTTCACCTTGGTTTTTAATCCATCTAAATTTAAAAGAGATAAAATATTATTTATTTTGTTTTTTAGTTCTTTGATTTTTTCTATAACTTCGTTCATTTGATTTTTTTATTTTTAGGACTATGATTAAATTAAGAGTATAAAATTAATTTATCATAAAGGAGGCTATATGGCAACAAGAGCAGTTTATTCGCTCTAAAGGAGGAAAAGATGAGAAATAAAGGTGATTCTCGTCGCGACCAAAAAAAGAACAAAAGGAAAAAAGATCAGCAAAGTGTCTTTGGACATAGCTCCAACGGAGCAAAGACTAAAGACGATATTTCTAAGAAAAAGAAGCAAAAACACAAACATAACAAGAGAAGTGATAAGAAATATCACATAGGAGGCAGTAAGTGAGAAAAATAAATTCTCAAAACTAAAAAGGGTTTGCTATATATAACAAGGCAAACCCTCTTTTTATTTATAATTGATATATTTTCTATAATCTATTCAACACATCCATCATAGCTTTATCTACTATTCCTGTTGCTTTTAGCTTATTAGCTTTTTGAAATCTACCAACTGCATCTGCTGTATAATTTCCATAATAGTTTGTAATCTTTGGATAAGTAAAATATCCAAGCTTTTTAAGGATTGTTTGAAGCTGTATTACATCATTGCCAACTGATCTTAGCTTTAATATTTTTGTAAATACAAATACTGGTTTTATTACTTCTAAATCAATACCATTTGGATATGTAATCGTATTGTCATCTATTACTTTAATGTCAGACCATTTGTATCCTAATTTGTTGAATGATTCTTCATCCTTTATCCATCTTTTTAGACCATTTTCAAGTAAGTATACTTTGTTGTCATTAGGATACTTAAATATTTGATGATCTTTTATAGTTGTTTGATTGGTAGTTACTTGATTATTTTGATTTTGTTGATTCATTATATTTAACATATATAATGGTATTCCTCCACCTGGTCTTGGTAAAACACTAACTACTCTTGTAGATGTGCTAGTATTGCTAGCAGTATCTGATACAACATATACTACTGTATAGTCACCTACAACAGATGTATTTACATTATTTGTTGCTACTATATTATTTGTTATATCTCCATCTACATTATCACTTGCTGTAGCACCGCTATCAGTATAGCTATCTCCAACATATATTGATACTGGATTAGATCCTAGGAGAGTGATAGCGGGTGGTACTTCGTCGACATCATTTACGGTGATGTCAAAATTTTCATCAAAAGTTGCGCCGTGGTTATCAGTAGTCCTTATGCAAATTTTATAAATATTATCTAAATCATCGTCTGTTGGATCTTCAAAGTTAAAAATATTTACACTTCTTAATTCAGATCCAACAATTGAGAATTTGTTATCATCTATTCCTGGAGTATCGCAAGAAAAAGAATAAGTATGTGTATCTTCTGAATCTGGGTCATCCGTTGTAAATGTACCTATGTCTGTTGATGTTGGTGTGTTTTCACTAACATAATCTTTTGAAATGGCTATGTTTGTAGGAGCAATGCTATTTGTTAATTCTAGGACTATGTATCCATAACTTACTCCATCTGATGTTGAAAGAGTTAATCCAGCTTCTGGAATTGTAGATGGTAATGTTGAGGTCGTTATTCCTTGGGAGTCGAGAATACTTAAATCTTTTCCATTGAAATTCGCAGGGAGTGTTGTCAAATCATCTATAACACTTTTGTGATAATCAATGTATATTAAATCATGATTATTAATATCTTTTATCCAATACGCAAGTTTATTATCTCCCATTGTCTTTGGATCTAAAAATGTTCTATATGCATAAACATCATAATTAACATTCTCAGTACTCGCTATTAATCCAACTTGAGAGCCATCAATAACCGCGTACCCCTTTTTTGTCGTATTAACCCACCAACACCCAACACTACTAGAGGCGCATTCTCTATTTTCTGGAGCTGCATCTAAATATGGTGCATATCCATATGCAAAACCTATATCATAATTTGTCTCACTAGTTTTCTTGAATAAATTTATTTGTCTGTCTGGTGGATTGCTAATATCGTCTATATAATCTTGATTGAAGTATGCTATCGACGATAAATTACTAGTTAATTGTTGCTTTGTTTTAAAATCGTATGCTCCAATAGGTTTTGTTTTTGGAATATAAAAAAATAATTCTTCGTATGCCGTGCTACTAGTTGATGTCATACATCCGTCTTGGATAAATCCCATATAATCCATGAGTAGTGGTCTTTGAATATTATATGTAGTGTGAACGATAACAGAACCCTCTCTTATTCTATATACTATTTTTGCATGAAGCCATGTTTGTGCATCTAGCCAATCAAATGGATTATTTGAAGTTATGATAGTCGATGGATCTACAAGGTCGTATTCTTCTACTAAATCTATATAGTCTGCTGTCCCGCTCGCAGAAGCTCCAACTCCTATGGTTATCGGAGTAATTCCATTTATAAGGGCTGATTTAGATAAATTTTTGATAATTGGTTTTTTTTGTGCAATGGATTGAGATGTTATTAATATATTTTCAGTATGCGTTGCTCCGCTTATGTGTGTAAGAAATCCTCCATTATTTATTCCTGTTGACGATCTAAATTTCCAAGTTCCTGATGAACTATATGGTATTGAATAAAAAGTAAGGGTGTTACCAGATATCTCAGCTAATACAAATTGATAGCTTGAGCTTCCTAACCATACACTACCTATATCTTCAGATGTTTTATTGTGTCCACTTGATGTAATCGTTGGGACTACTAATCCGTGTCCAGCGGCGAGATATCCAGCATTACCCGTTTTAATAGGCGTTGTGTCGTCTCCTCCAGAGGCAAAGAATGTGCCCGAAGTATATGCAGCTACAGTGTTTTCTGTAGATGAAGATAAAATATAGGAATTGCCAAAGTCGATTTCAGAATTTCCTGTTGTATTGAATATGTACTGAGATGCAACATCTTTTGTCTCTGATATAGATCCTCTTGCCCAGATATTGTATTCATCAACAATATAATATATAGAAGCGTTAGATTTATTTATGTTTATAAAAAATAAAAATAAAAAAACAAGATTAAATGTATAAAGAAACATAATAATGTGTTTTTTTCTGTTCATATTTTTTTATTCTATTAATCAATTATTCTATTACCCTATTATACTATTAATATCATCCGTGTTTTATAGAACACTTTGATTTGTCACTGTAGCTTGTGTGAAGAAGTTTGTGAGAAATTTTGCTAGCTGGAGAGCCAAGAAATTCTTTGTATAATTTTTGTATTTGGGGATTATTGTGGGATTGTCTAAATTTAAGAGTTTTTTCATGCTTGTATATAGCAGCTATTCTTTTTTTGATTGTCTCTCCTGTTGTTGTTTTTGGTTGTCCTCCTCCGCCAATACATCCAGATGGGCATGCCATTATTTCAATAAAATCATATTTATTTTTATGAACTTTTAGTTCTTCTAAAATTGTGCGAGCATTTTTTAGAGTATGAATTATTCCTAGACGCAGAACTGTATTTCCTATTTTTACTTTTGTTGATTTGATACCACTGCTACCTCTAGCCTCAACAAATTCTATGTTTTTTAGCTCCTTGTTTGTAAGCAAGAAGTGTGCAGTTCTAATAGCAGATTCCATTACTCCTCCACTTGCAGCAAATATTGCTCCTGCGCCACTTGATTCCCCTAGCGGATTATCGAATTTTTCTTCTTTTAAGTTTACAAAATCAATATTAAAATTTTTGATTAGTTTTGCGAATTCTCTTATCGTCAATACATAATCAACGTCTTTGTTGTTGTTTACTTCCATTTCTTTTCTACAGGACTCGTATTTTTTTGCAGTGCAAGGCATAATGCTTACTACAACTATATTTTTTGGATCAATTTTTTCTTCTTTTGCAAAATAGTTTTTTATTATAGCCCCAAGCATTTGATGTGGTGATTTACAACTTGAAAGATTTTTGATAAATTCCGGATAAAATGTTTCTGCGAAATTTACCCAAGCAGGACAGCAAGATGTAATAAGGGGAAGATTTTTTTTCTTTTTTAATCTTTCAACAAGTTCTGTTGCCTCTTCTATTATTGTAAGGTCTGCACCAAAATCGGTGTCAAAAACTTTTTTAAAACCAATCTTGCGAAGTGCAGAAACCATTTTTCTAGTAACAATAGTTCCTGCGGGCATTCCAAATTCTTCGCCAAGAGAAACTCTTACACTGGGCGCGGTTTGAACAACAACGTATTTTGATTTGTCTTTTAATATTTTTTTTATATCTTCTATGTTTTCTTTTTCTCTTATTGCGCCTGTTGGGCAAACAAGTGTACATTGTCCACAGCCAACGCAATCTGTATATGCTAGTTTTTTATCTAATGCCTTTCCCACTCTTGTTGCATTTGCACGTTTACTATAACTGATTGCATTTACTGTTTGAAGATTTCGACATTTTTGTATACACCTTCCACATTGTATGCATTTTTCAAAATCCATTACTATATCATGACAAGAATTGTCTATTTTTTCGCTTTTTTGAGGTTTGAATTTGAGTTCTTTAACATCTGGCAAATTTTCTAATTGTAGCCATTTTCTAAACTCTTCTTCTTTTTCAAAATTACATCCAATAAGCTGAATTATAGACTTTCTGTATTCCAAAATTTCTTTTGATGTTGTTACTATATTCATGCCATCTTTTATCTTGTTGTTGCAACTTGTCATGAATTTTCCATTTACTAAGACGGCGCAGATACCACATCTTCCTTCTGGGATAAGATCGGGATGATAACAAAGGGTTGGAATCTTTATTCCGGATAATTTACAAGCCTCAAGAATTGTGAGCTCTTTTTTGATATTGTATGTTTTGTTGTTGATGGTTATCTTCATTGCTTAGTATGGTTAGAGGGTTAGGATTGTTAGAATATTAGGCTATCAAATTCGTTTTTAAAATATTTTAGGGCTGTTTGTAGGTGTAGTGTAGATGACTCCCCTAGTGCGCACTGTGATCCATATGGGATGTGTAGGGCAAGATTTTTGATTATTTCAAATTCTTCTTTTTTCCACCTTCTTTTTAAAATCACTTGAAATAATTGTAGTAATCTAAAATTTCCCTCGCGACACGGAACACATTTTCCACAGTTTTCTTCATTGAAAAATTGTATAATAGATCTGCACATATCTGGAATACTTTTTGATTTATCTACTACTATTATTCCTGTTTCAAAAAATCCACCCATTTTATTTATATTTTCATAAGAAAGAGAAATGTTTTTGTCTGTTTTGATACATCCTCCAGATGCACCAAAAAATATTGCCTTTGAATCATGCGACCCAACAAGAGATAAAAGCTCAAATAATTTTATTCCCTCTTTTAATTCATAAACTCCGGGTTTTTCTACATCGCCTGATATTGAAAAAAGTAATAAATCTTTGTCAAAACTATCAGAAAATACTAGGGGAATTCTTGCTATTGTTTCTAGATTATTTATAACTGTTTTTTTCCCAAATAATCCAAATTCAGATGGGTATGGTGGTTTTTTTCTCGACTCGGGGCGGAGTCCTTCTAAACTATTTAAAATTGCCGTCTCTTCTCCACAAATATAGCTTCCAGCGCCTACTATGACAGAAACGTTTAGATTTATTTTTTTGACAATTTTTTCAAGAGACTTTTTATATTCTTTATATTCTTCTCGAAGATAAATATATGTAGTTTTTGCATTAGTTGCGCGCATTGCAATAGCAATTCCTTCGATAACGAGTTCTGGATTTTTTTCTAATATAAATTTATCTTTGAATCTTCCCGGTTCGCTTTCGTCACTATTTACAATGAGGTATTGTGCGGGATATGAAAGCTCCCATTTTTTTCCAGTAAGAAAGTTTGCACCCCCCCTACCTCTAAGACCGGAGTCAGAAACTTTTTTTATAATATTTTTTGGTGTTAAGTTTTGGGCTATTTTCCAAGAATTAAAATTGTTTTTTGTAAGTATTTGCATTATATTAAGCCTTCTATTTTTAATATGTATTTTATTTTTTCTTCTGTAATGCTTGTATAAATGTTATTGTTAATTGTCATGATAGGGCCTTTGTCACACATTCCAATGCACTGACACGTTTCAAGAGATATATAGTCATTTGATTCGCCTATTTTTATATTTAATAAATCGGAGACAAAATTAAGAAGCTTTTCATTTTTTTTTGAGTGACATGTAGGGCTTTGACAAAGCTTTATAATTTTTTTTGATGGTTTTTCTAAATTAAAGTTTGCGTAGAAGGAAACGGTGTCATATATTTCTGCTGGGGATTTTTGAAATTCTCTTGCGAGCATGTTTATATCAGACTCCCTAATAAATAAATTTTTGTTTTGAATTTCTAATAGCCTTTCTAATAATAATTTTTTATTTTTGTTTATTTTATTCATATTAGATAATTTATTTTTTCCTGCAGAATATTTGTAAAGCACTTCCTTGTAGTGGAAAAAGTTTTGCTAAAATTTTATGTTCCCAGACTAAAATTCGATTATAATTTTTCAACCAAATTTTGTTATTTAGACGTGGACCATAATCATAAGAGTAGAGCTCGTCGATCATAAATTTATTTTCAACTAGCGTTTTTTTTAATATTTTTGGATCAAAATTTTCTGCATCAGGTTCTATATCTTCAGATAATTTATTGCGTTTGAAAATACCAATAATTTTTACCCAGATTCTATATGCTATAAATGTATACCAGAAAAAGTTATATTTATTATAATTTTTGTTTGGTTCACCCAAGATGGCAAATACTCCACCCGGTTTTAAAACGCGATTAATCTCTTTGCACACTTGTGGTAGGGCAAAAAAATGATGTAATGCTCCATTTACAACAACAAGGTCAAAGAAATCATTGGAAAACGGTATATTTGTGACTTCGCCAAGAAACCATTTTAGGTTGGGTGTCTGAGAGTATTTTTTGCTAGCAACTTTTAAAATTTCTTCTGAAGCGTCTAGGCCATAGACCTCCGAGCTTATTGTTAATAAGTCTTTGGATAGTCTTCCGGTGCCACAGCCTAAATCTAAACAATTTTTTATAGATTTATGATCTAGATAGCTTTTTAAATTTTTTAAATTCCAATTGTTGACCACTAGAGCGCTGGGAATATTAACGTGCCAATTGTCATATTGCTCAGCTGTGTTATTGTAATAATTTTGTTGTATTTCTAAATTTTCTTTATAGTCAGTCATAATCAAATTATAACAATATTATAGACATTTGACTAGATAAAATATACAGGATATATTTTCTTATTTAAAAAAATAAAAAGAGCAGATAACTTGTCCGCTCTTTTATAAACTCTTTTTTAACAGTGTCCTATAAAACAATCTTTGTGTGCTGTTCTGGTGTGAATTCGGACTGTTTTTCCTATTGCATCCGATAGGTCATTATAGTTTTCAATAAATGTAGAGATAATATTTCCAAGTTTTTTGTCTGACGATATATTAGAGTTAATTTCTAAATATATGGTAAGTCCTCTACTTTGAATAGAAACATTCTCGAAAGAAATCCCAAGTGTTTTTACTAGATGTTCTTTGAGTTTTTGAATCAGTGTTCCAAAAAACGCATTTTTTTCATCTTGTTTGAGTATGCATTTTGCTGGAAAGTTTATTTTTATCTTTGTCATGTATTCCTCCTAAGGAATCTTATGTTGTAAAGATTAACAGCTTCTGATTATTTGTCAATTTTTATTATTGACACATATAAAAAAATATAGTATATTTGGTTATTAATTTAAGTCATCTGACTAAATTGAAGAAAATAGGGAGGAATAAATGAACGAACTTGTCAAAACAATTGAAAGATTAGCTAAGATTATAGCCGAGGATGCAAATATGAATATAGCAGAAGCTATAATCAATCAGCAAAGAGAGGTTGAAGCATTGGCTAAGATTATAGCCGAGGATCCAAGAGTAAACATCGAGCAAGTAATAATTGATCTGAAAAGAGAAGTGGGAGATGAAGGTCTAAATGCTCTTGTGGAGTTGACCGTAATTGATCTGAAAAGAGAAATTCACGAAATAGAGAGACTAAGAAAAGGAGTGATCTATCTTGAGGAACAAAAGAGTTAATTAAGTTTAAGGTGGTGATGCATAGATATTGCCACCTTTTTTGTTTTAATAAAAAAGCCTCGAATATTAATTCGGGGCTCTATATTTTTTGGATTGTCAATTTTGTTTAGCTAGTTGTGCATGTTGGGATTAACTTTTGTATATTTCTTAGATCTGTTTGTAGGCTGCTTTTTATTTTATTTGCTTCTTTTTTTGCTTCTTTGTATTTTAGGGGATTATTAATCAATAAATTTAAACTTGTTAATTGAGCCGGTTTTTCTGTTAAAGAGGCATTTATTTTTGTTTTCAATGTTGTATTTGTACAATTAGTCAAGGCATTAAGTGCAGTTGAGGCAGAAGTTAGTGTGGATTGAAAAATAGCTGCTGAAATTCTTAATTTAAGTTCAGTATCTATTGTCTTTATTTCTTCTTTCTTGGTTTTTAATTGGCTTTTAAAATTCGTTTTGTAAGTATCATTAATTTCCCCATTAATTAATGTATTTGAATATGTTTGTATCTCATTTATCTTAGTATGATATTTATTTACCATCGTTGCTTTTATATCTGTTGGCATAGTTGAAGTGCTAGCTACATCTTTCATTTTAATGCAATAGCTTGAAAGTTTGCCCATTGTCTTAAGATAAGACAATTTCTTGTTAAATACGCCCAAATTATTTTTGTAGGTTTTTATAGAATTTGATAATTGGTTTTTACGCACATTAAGATCGGTGGGTGCTAATTCAGAGGAAAGATCATTTTTGAAAGTGGTTATTGCGTTTTTTTCTTGAACGATCTGTCCTATTATTAAAGTTTTACTGTCTACTGACAAAGTAGATGAACTTATTTTTGATTGGATTTTGTTTGCAGATTCTAACAGTTTATTAGCAGAATTAATATATTTAGTTTTTGTTTTATTCCAGGTTGTTACTGATGCATTTGTTTGTACTCTTATGCTTATAGCGTTACTTGTAAGTCCATTTATTTTTGCAGTAATACTATATGTACCTATTGTTGTTGTTGCAAAAGTATTTGAAGATAGCTCTGTTGTTTCCTGGTAATATTTAACATTTGTGTTCGACATGGTTGCACCGTCAGCATCTTTTACAACAGCCGTCAAGGTTGCGGTGTCTGTTCCGTTATTTATTATTTCTGTTTTATTAGATGTTATAGCTATTGTTGTTGCTACGGAATTCTCATCTGCTTGGTGATCTGTATGCTCGCCGTATGCTATTTTGATATTTTTGTTTGATATTATTACAATAGAGCAAACAATTAAAATGCAAACTGATAATACTAAAAATGGTTTTTTCATATTTTTATTATATGTTAAATTATTCTTCTATCTCGTCTAGACCGTTTGAATCTTCACTTTCTTCAATTGTGTCTAGATTAGAGCTCTCATCATCAAGATTAATGTCGTCTAAACTTTTTAGCAGATTGTCCATATTTTGATTGGATTTATCGCTTTCTGTCGTTTTGATTTGTTCGCCAGGATTTTCAGTTGTATTTTCTTGTCCCTGTGGAAATTCGCTGGGGCTATTTTGATTATTTATTGATTGGTTTTCTGGTGTCATTGAGGTGTTTTCGGTTTTTTCTTTTGAACATCCTGATAGAGAAAAAACAAGTATAACAGCTATTAATCCAATTTTAAGTTTTTTCATAGTTTTTTGCTCAATGTGTGAGCATTAATTAGGTTGATTAATGTATATATTATATCACAAAAATATATTTATGTAATTTTATGTTAAATACGTATTATTCTAAATAAAAATGCGACATAGAAATGATATAATTAGGTTATCTTACTAACTAATTAAATATCATAATCTATGCCACAATATGATTCTATCA
>JAEHGL010000025.1 GCA_019248485.1 Candidatus Komeilibacteria bacterium S5_K13
ATTACAACTTCCAAAGACCTCATCAGACCCTAGACTATATGCCACCAATTAACTTTACGTGTAAATATCATAAAGTGTTACCTATGTACCCATCTAGTACAACCTATTGACAAAAAATATCTTTAGAGTAATATTTTTGTATAAATAAATTCCTGGGGAGGAAAAATGATTATAGCATTTGATGCTACAAAAATGGGCTTTTTAACGGTTATGAGATTACAACTCAAAAAGATTAATGCAATACTCGAAATGAATGATGAAGATATATTCATCGAGGAACTAAATCATTCAAAGGCATCCTGTCTCTATGAGACTATTTTGCAACTGTCCACGTTAATAGAAGAGGCTAATACAAGACTTAAAAGTATTGGGCAGGAGCGGGTATTAATTAAATCCATATCTACCGATTTTCCAGAAGCTTTTATACCCGCCCCATCAGATTCATTTTGGGCAATAGATAGCAGAAGAAAATATTTCAATGATGAAAAAAGACCACGCGCATTTTATGAAGTAATATGTGCATACCTAGTGTCACCCACGCACGAAGTCGCAAAGAACGAGGATGAAATCAAAAAAGAAATCTGGAAAAAAATCACGGAACTCAAGGTGGCAAATGAAGATAACATCCTTTATTGGGATAATTATCAATGCGAGTGGAAAAGGATACACAAAGATACAAATCCTTGGACATTGTCAGAGTGCCAATGTTTCCATAACATTAATTGTAAAAGGACATTACGTCTAATAACTAGGATATATTCTTAAAATTAAATTTATCCTCATCTTATTAATTGGATGAGGATTTTTTGTTTAGTTTTTTGCGATTACAAGAACCCATACTTCATTTGCTTCATATTGCTTTAGTAATTTTGCTATTTCTAGCACAGTAGAACCAGTTGTATATACGTCATCTATTATGATAAAGTTCTTGCTCTTCACAAAATCAATATTTTTAATAACAAATGCGTTTCCTATATTTTTTAATCTCTCCTCTCTTTTTAAGTCTGCCTGATGCTTTGTATTTACTTTCCTCAAAATTAAATCATTTTTGAATTCATATTTAAAATAGTCTGCAAAAAATTTTCCCAAAACCTCAGATTGATTAAAACATCTTTCTCGTTGTCTAATTTTATGAAGTGGCACCGAAATAACTATTGGACTTTTTAACTTATTCTCTACTTTATCATAATAAATCGTTATAATTTTTGAAAGCGGAAATCCTAAATCTTTAATAAATTGATACTTAAAAAAATGAATTAATTTTTGTAACACTTTTTGGTGATAAGAAGCTGATACATGAACTTGGGATATACATTCATTCTGAAATGACCCCTGTTCATTTATTTTTATAATATCAAAACAATTATCACAAATAAAAAAACCTTCCTTACCACAAGAAATACATTCTATGGGGAATAAGATGTTGAGTAATAATTTTAGTGGGTTAAACATATGTGAATAGGGTTAGGGGATATGGGATGAGTAATATAAACAAAATTACCACACAAATCAGTGTTCGAGCCTGGACTTCGACTAAACTCAGTCTAAACATCGAGAACCTGATTTGCTAATAAGTTCATCAACTTCTCGACTCCACTTCATTCCGCTCGAAGACTGATTAAACATAATAATCCCATTTTCCATTAATAAGTTTTTTCTTTTTACTTTGACTCCAATTTTTAATTTGTCGTTCGCGATAACGAGCCTGATCCAAAAATTCATAAATTTCATAATAAACCAATTTTTTGACTCCATGTTCTCTTGTATATTTGGATCTTTCTCCAGAAATGTGCTGATTATATCTATAAATTAAATCTCCAGTCATACCAGTGTAAAGTGTAATATGTCCCATCTTTGCACTCTATAATATAAACATACCATACCCATTGTTCAAACATATATTTTTTTAAATTTAAACACAAATCAGTGTTCGAGCCTGGACTTCGACTAAACTCAGTCTAAACATCGAGAACCTGATTTGCTAATAAGTTCATCAGCTTCTCGACTCCACCTCATTCCGCTCGAAGACTGATTAAACATAATAACCCCCTTACTACCAACCCCTTATCCCTTCTTGCCCCGAGCGAAGTCGAGGGGACCACTATTTATAATAACCAAAAAACCGCACGAGTACGGTCTTTCTCTAAACTAAAATATATCAAAATTGCTAAGCCTTCTCAATCTTTATTTCCCCATCTCTAACGACGGCTTTTATTTTGTCACCCATCTTTATTTTATCAGACAAAATATTATTTGCTATTAAGTTTTCTAGTTTTTCTTGAATAAATCTCTTTAAAGGTCTTGCTCCCATTTTTGGATTATATGATTTTTCTGCTAAATGTTTAAATACATTTTTTTCTACTTTCAAATATATTTTTCTAAGCGCCAATCTTTCGCCTAATTCATTAATATGTAATTTTGCTATTTGAGAAACGCTTTCAATATCAAGTGGTTTAAAAACCAATGTTTTGTCTATTCTATTTATAAACTCTGGCTTAAAATAATCCGACAAAGATTCAATAACTCTTTTTTCTAAAAGTTCATATTCACTTTTCAAAAACTCTTTTTTGTTTTCACTTTCTATATTAAATCCAAAAGAAGCTTGTTTATTAAACTGATCACTAGCAATATTTGAAGTCATTATAATAATTGTATTTTTGAAATTTATCTTTCTCCCTGTTGCATCATTAATATAACCATCTTCCAAAATGGGTAAAAGTAAATTAAATATGTCTGGATGTGCTTTTTCTATTTCATCAAACAAAACTATTGAATATGGCTTTACTCTTACCAAATCAGTAAACTTGTTTTGATCCTTATACCCTACATAGCCAGCAGGAGATCCAATAAGCTTTGAGGCGTTAAATTTTTCAGAAAACTCGCTCATATCAATTCTTATCAAAGCTTTTTCATCATTATAAACATATTTTGCTAAAACTTTTGCCATCTCTGTCTTACCAACACCTGTTGGCCCAAGAAATATAAAAGAAGCTAATGGCTTATTTGGATTTGCAAGTCCTGCCCTTGCCCTTCTTATGTATTGTGCAATCTCTTTTATTATAGCTTCTTGTCCAATAATATATTCCGAAATAGACTTTTCTAGATTTACTAATTTTTTCTTTTCTGATTTCATTAAATCTTCCAATGGTATACTAGTCATTCTTGAAATAATTTCTGCGATTTCTATTTCTGTGATTTTGCCAAGAGGCTTTTTTGGAGCTTTGTTCTTTTTTTCTATATTAGATAATTCTTCAATAATTTTGTCTTCTCTTTCTTTAAGTGATATTGCACCCTCATAATCATCATTATTAATTGACTCTTCTTTGTCTTTGATAATATTACTTAATTCATTTTTTAAATCCTGTACTTTTTTGAATTTCTTGTCTTTTGATTTTTTGACTCTGAATTTTGAAGCTGCTTCATCGAGCAAATCAATGGCCTTATCTGGTAAAAATCTGTCTGATAAGTATCGATTACTTAGCTCAATTGCAGATTCAATAGCAGAGTCTGTAATTTCTACTCTATGATATTTTTCATATGCAGATCTTAAGCCATATAAAATATTTCTACTTTCAATAATATTTGGCTCATCCACCATTATTGACTGAAACCTTCTTTCAAACGCAGGATCTGATTCTACATATTTTTTGTATTCATTTATTGTTGTAGCGCCTATTACTTTCAAATCTCCTTTTGCAAGTTCTGGTTTCAAAATATTTGCAGCATCAAGCTGTCCACTTGTAGCTCCCGCTCCGATAATTGTATGAATCTCATCAATAAATAAAATTGTATCATCATCTTTTTTTGCATCATCAATAATATTTTTTAATCTTTTTTCAAACTCTCCTCTATACATTGTCCCAGATATTACAGCGCCCAAATCAAGCGCAATAATTTTTTTGCCAAGCAAAATATCTGGCACATCACCTTCAATAATTTTCTTTGCAAGTCCTTCTACAATAGCGGTTTTACCAACACCAGGCTCACCTAATAAAATTGGATTATTCTTTGTCCTACGACACAATATTTGAATAAGTCTATCTATTTCTTTTTTCCTTCCAATTACTGGATCTATTTTTTTCTGCAATTCTTCATCAGTGAGCTCTATCGTAAATTGTGGCATAGACAATTGATCTGCAAATGGATTTCCGGTGATCATCTTTTCTAAAGATGAAAAGTTTGATAAATTTGAATCAACAATATCAGCAAGCTTATCGGTATGAACTAGTAGACCATCTATATTTTTAAGTAGAGCCTCTTTATCAATCTTCTTATTATCTAAAAAGACATCTAGCTCTTTAACGTTACTATCAAAAATTGCGTATAACAAATGCTCTGTTCCAACATAAGGATGTTCATTTTGATAAGCAATTTTGACGGCTCTTTCAATAATCTTCTGACACTCATTAGAAAAGATTGGAATACCATTCTTATTTACATCATCTATCCGGGAGTTTTTTGCTATTTCTAATTTTAAATCTTCTTCACTAATTCCAATATCACTCAAAAAATTATATGCAATTGATCCCTTATCAACTGACAAAACATAAAGAATATCCCAAAAATTAATTTCAGATTTATTCAGCGTCATTGCTAAATCTTGTGCCTTAATTAATACCGACTTGAGACGTTTTGAAAATTTAGCAAATATATCACCTATATTTTCCATGCGGTTGGGTGGTTAGTAAGGTTAGTAAGGTTAGAGAACGTAGTAATTTGAATGAATACTTTTATTACCCACCCCTTACCCCACACTCCTTATCCCTTACTACTATTTTATTATATCATCACAATACCTTATTCTAAAACATTAAGCCACTGCTGTAAATATTGACAAAGTTCCATTTCTAAGATAAACTAGTATGAAAATTAAATTTCTAGGAGGAACAAAAATGAAACGCTTCGCGCTACCAAAAGGCCCAGAAAATCAAATCATAGCCATAGAAAAGCTACGTTCAGATTTTCTAAATCACTACGATCACCCAATCGAAAACAAAATTCCCTGGGAAGAAATTGAGACAATATGCATCTCTATACTTGATAATTTTTTTATCAAAGTCAGAGAAGGTGGATACAACCTAAGGAGCTTGCCACCGGCACATGATTTGGGACATATGCAAAGAGACTGCACGAGATCTTTCATGCTACTGCAAGATGCAACTATTCAAAAAACAGTAACCTCAGAAGACATGGTTGCCGCTATTCTTTCTGGAACTATTCACGATATAGGTATGCTAATAGTAGAAAGGTATGGGGAAAGTGATCGTCTAATACGCCATGCTGAAGCCGGTGCTTTATTCGCCAAAAAATTCATGAACTTTGAAATTCTAAATAGTTTTGGCAAAGAAGTTAAAGACTATGTAAAAGCCATGACTTTTTATTCTATGGCTGCCCATACCAATTACGACAAACCCCACACAATAGGCAACTATGTCATAGAGCCATATGCAAAAATATGGCCAGACAAAAGCCCTATCTGGCCAGTAAAGCTAACTAGATGGATTGACTCTATGGATTTCAATGGATGTTTTGCTATATTTCGTGGAATTCTCGCGTTAATAAAGCCAAGAGAAGAATCAATGCAGGGGCAATTTGTCCAGGTGGACTTTGACGCTCAACACATGTATCCACATTTACCAAAGACCGATGAAGAAAAAGAGCTATACAAAAAAACGGCAATAAAACATATGTGGAATTTCACCTCCACCTTCAATCAAATGCCCTTCTGCGAATTTGATTTACCGGGGGGTATAATGACCGAATATCGTGATATGATTTCCAAAATTGGACTTGAAATACTCGAGGGCGAAAACAAGCCAAATATGAAAGTCGTGGGGCAAGAAGAGCTATCTCAGTGTTTGTGTGAATTCTCCATGTGTAGCAGAGATGGTCAAGAAAAAATTTTCAATCTCGTAGAGAAATTCAACACTCTTGACCCAGGAACAAAAAGAAGATGGTATGAAATTCTAACTCTTGCCAAAGGCTTCCTGCAAGAATTTGAATCTCTAGGTCTTTTTGGACAAGATCATGCAACACAAGTTGCAAAAAAAAGATTCATAACACAGTAAAAACAATAAAGCCGTCTAGTCAAATGACTCGGCGGTTTTTTATTTATCCATAAACACTAAGTACTATTTCACACACTCATTTCTCTAAGTTTATTTATTCTATCCTCTATCGGTGGATGTGTTGAAAATAATTTAGCAAAAGATTTTTTGCCTACTCCAAATGGAGACGAAATAAATAAATGTGCTGTTGCTGTATTTGTTTTTTGCATTCCTATTCCGTCTCTCTTAATCTTCTCTAATGCATTTGCAAGTCCTTCTGGATAACGTGTCAAAAGTGCACCTGAGGCATCAGCCAAATATTCACGTTTTCGTGACACTGCAAGCTGAATAAGGTTTGCAAAAATAGGTGAGAGAATTGCCAAAACGATTCCTACTATTATAAGTATCCCACCTCCTTTATTTTCATTATCACGACTTCTGAAAAAACTTCCTCTTATAAAAAAATCTGCTAAGAGCGATATTATTCCCACGCAAATTATTACAATCGTCATAAGACGAATATCATAATTTTTTATGTGACTCATTTCATGAGCTATCACCCCTTCAAGTTCTTCGTTTTCAAGTTTTGCTATTGCACCTGTTGTTACGGCAATACTAGAGTGCTTTGGATCTCTTCCGCAAGCAAAAGCATTTATTGAATCATCGTTCATAATATAAACCTTTGGCATTGGATTGCCAGACGTAATACTTAAGTTTTCTACCATTCTATATACATATGGATTTTCATTTTTTTCTAATTGCTTTGCACCTGCAGAAAAAAGAGCCACCTTATCTCCAGAATAATAGCTTATCATACTCATAAAAATTGATATAAAACATATAAATATTACTCCACCATATCCCCAGTTATAAACGCGCCCAAAAATATAGCCTAATAATGTCACAAAAACAACAAAAATAAACATTAATAAAAATGTTTTTCTTTTGTTACTGTCTATTTGGCTATATAAATTTGACATATGAGAATTATTTTATACTAATATACTAATGATACTAATTATACAAATTATTATATACTAATATTGCTAATTATACGAATTTTATACTGATAATTATCTTATTAAATAACTGTATCAAATTAGTATTGTTTGTAAAATTAGCACATTCGATTAAATTAGTATCATTAGTATTATTCGTATATTTGTATATACAAGATTAGTATAGTCCCATTCTTTTCTTAATCTCAATCATATTTTTCATTGCAATTTTCTGAGCTTGCTTTGCGCCAGAGTCTAATATGTTTTTTAATTTCTTTGGATTTTTTAGAAGTTCTTGTTTTCTATATTGTATTGGTTCTAATTCTTTTATAATCACATCCGCTAATTCTGACTTAAGTTCTGAATATTTAATTGTCTTATCTTTGTATTGTATCAAAAACTTATCGTGTGCTTCTTTGGCATTAAAAAACAACAATAAATCAAACAAATTTTTTACACCATGTGACATTTCTTTGTCAAAATTTGAATCTGTTACAGCGCGAGATACTTTTTTTCTAATTTCATCTGGAGTATCTGAAAGTGAAATATAGCTCCCTGGAATTGATTTACTCATTTTTTTCTCTGGATCGTTCAATGACATTATTTTTGCACCCGTTGTAATATATGGATTTACTTTTTTAAAAAACTCTCCAAATTTATTATTAAACTTTTTCAAAATAATATTTGTAAGCTCTAAGTGCTGTGACTGATCTTCTCCAACTGGCACAATTTCCGTTCCATAAAGCAATACATCCGCAGCCATTAAAACTGGATAATCAAGAAGTCCAATATTTATATTTTTTTCATTCTTAGAAGACTTGTCTTTATACTGTGTCATTCTATATAATTCTGAAACCGGAATAATTGTATTTAGTAACCAACAAAGCTCTGCATGTTCTTTCACACTTGATTGCAAAAACAATATTGATTTTTTTGGATCAATTCCACAAGCCAAAAGTGTTGCTGCAAGGTCTAATATTCTATTTTGATATTGTTTTTGGTCATAATCAATCGTAATAGCGTGAAGATCTACAATTGAATAAATACAATTATACTCACCCTTATTTTGAAGATTTACCCAATTTCGTATTGCACCCAAATAATTACCAATATGCATTTCACCCGTTGGCTGTATACCTGAAAATAGTATTTTTTTGTTAGTCATATTTTTATATTAATTCTATTACACCTTTCTATCAAAGTATTCATCTACCACCTCAAACGCTAATTCTTTAAAGTGATCAATGTTTGCTATTGCCACACTATCTTTTCTTAATATTCCACGACCAGACAACATATCATTGTTGCTGCCTTGATTTCTAATTAAGCTATTATTTAGCCCATTCTTCTTTCTAAAATTATATAGAGCTAAACTTGCATCAGACTCTTCATAATAAACCATTTTATTTGGTTTTTTTGTTCCACTTTCTTTAAAATAGTTTTCCCAAAAATCATATGAACTTATTGTATCAATAGCGTGTTTATAATACAAACCATTTTCTTTCAATATTTTTTGTATTTCAGTATTTACTCTAGTTTCATGATTGTCAGAGGGATTATCATTATAATTCAAATATACATTATGAACTCCTTTTATTCGTTTTAAAATATAAGGATCTCTAGCAATAAGATTTAATAAATTCTCATCTTCTATATTCAACATCCCTTTGACCTTATTTTTATTTTTTTGAAAAAAAGATTCATGAGCCTCTTTAAAATAATTATCATATTTATTATATTCTTCAAATTCTTTATTTATATCAGCAATTTCAAGATCATCAACAAGTATTATTTTTTTTAACATCTCTACATTACTCTCATTTACTATTGGGTTTTGATTTTCATCTAATTCGTATCTAGATCCAGTTTTTCTATCAACTTTTGCATCTCTTGGTATAAAAACTATTCCACACTCAAGATCGATTCCTCTTTCTTCATTTGCCCAAACCCAGGCATCATTCCAATATCCACCACCACCCTTTATAATATTTCCATTGTAATAATATTGACTTGCTATAAGTGCTGATGGAAAACAGATAAACATTTCATTAAATCTTTCAGAACCATAATACACATCAGCCACCTCTTCTGTTGCAAAATGTATGGCGCTTGAATCAGAATAACTACCAGCACTCTCCATTGATTGAGGATTTAGCCTTGTATTCAAATCTTCTAGTGCTTTTTCTTTACTATCATATAAATCTAAATGCAAAAATTTTTCAATTGCTTGTTTTTTATTTTCCTGTGATAAATATACACCAAGTGGCGATCTTAATCTTCCATCTTTTAAAATATCCATAAAACCATTAGAATATTCGCCCGCACCAGCTGCATGAAACATATGTCCCGTATGATCTCTTACCCCCTGCCTTGTAACATGAGTTAGCATATTAGAAGGAAATCTTTGTAACAAAATAATATAATCATCAATTGACAATCTTTTCAAATTATCTTCATTAAAGTATTTTTCCAAAGTCTCAAAATCGTATTCAGAATTCTTCCACTTCTCTAATTCTCTTATATGGAATCCCTCAGAAATTATCTTAGCATCTCTTAAGTTTACAAGTGGATAAATTTCATTTAACGCAAATTTTCTATTCTTCACATCCTTTTTGGACTCCTCTAATTCACTCTTCAAGTCTTCAAAAGATTGATTTCCTATAGAAAGCTCTGCTTGTAATTTTTTGATTTTTTGATGATTTAATATTTTTTTTAAAAAAGAACCTGAAAAAGAATCAATTTGTCTTCCTAATTCATCTATTTGATTCAAAAGTTCGTCTAATTTATTTTCATCTTGTGAAATATCCACCTCCAAATTATCGAGATCTTTTCCTTTCTCAATCTTTTCCCTAACCGCATCAAAATACTTAGATCTATGTTCTCTAATTTTTTTTGCCGTCTCATTTCTTTCGTCTTGAAGATTTTCTTTTGAAAATTCTTTTATAATTTTTGATTCTTTTGGCATACTCTAACAAACAATTAGTCTATTAAGCAATTATTCTATTATACTATTAATTAGACCTCTATCACAACTGGAAGCACCATTGGTCTTCGTTGTGTTTCTTGAAACAAGTATTGGCCTATTTGATTTCTTATTTTGTTCTTAAAATACATATCATTTGCCATATTTTCTTTGTTTCCAGTCTTTAGGATTTGTCTTACCTTTGTCCTTGTTTGTTCAATAAGCTCTTTATTGTCTTTGAGGTAAATAAATCCACGAGAAATAATATCAGGACTATGAACTAGCTCACCAGTTTTTGCAGAAATAGTTGCAATTACAACTATCATCCCATCATCAGACATAATTTTTCTATCTCGAAGAACAATATTTGAAATATCACCAACTCCAAGACCATCTACAAACACATAATCTGCAGGAATTTTCTTTGTGGTAAGCCTTCCGCCAAGTTTTGTAAATTCAATTACCTGACCATTGTCAGCGATGAAAATATTTTTTGCATCAATTCCAGCCTCTTCAGCAATCTTTGCATGAATATGTAAGAATGAGTGATTTCCTTCAATAGGAATAAAATATTTTGGCTTTACAAGATTTATCATAAGCTTCAAATCTTCTTTTTTTGCATGTCCTCCGGCATGAACATCCATCATTTGATAATGAATTACTTCAGCTCCTTGTCTATACAAACTATCTTTCAAGCGCTGTACAGATCTTTCATTTCCCGGAACAACAGAAGATGAAAAAACTACCGTGTCACCTTTATCTACCTTTAGAAATCTATGATCTCTATTTATAATACGCATCAAAACCGCGTTATCCTCTCCTTGTGCACCAGTACAACAGACAATAATTCTGTTTGCAGGATATTCATGAAGTTCTTTTTCGCTAATTATTGTATGCTTATTGAAATTAAAATATCCTAATTGATGAGCTATTTCAATATTTGTTTTCATACTATAGCCCTCTACAAGAACTTTCTTATTTAGCTTTTCAGCGGCATTAAAAACTTGTTGTAGTCTATTTAGAAGTGAGGAAAATGTCGCAATAATTACTCTCCCCTGTGCATTCCTAATAATATCAAATAAGTTTGATTTAATTTCAGACTCAGATATCTGATGTCCGCTTTGAGGTGCATTTGTTGAGTCTGCCATAAGAGCTAACACATTTTGCCCTGACAACTCTGCGATTTTTGCAACATCTGGTAAATCACCGGACTCTTTATCAAAGTCTAGTTTAAAGTCTCCAGTATGCACTACTTTTCCAAGTGGAGTATCCACTACTATTCCCATTGATGTAGGAATGTTATGGCTTACTGCAAAGAAACCTATTTTGAAATTACCCAAATGAAGTATGTCATTTGTTGTTACTGCTTGTAAATTAAGGGGCGGAACGTCTTTGAATTCTTCCATTCTTTTTCTTATAATTCCCAAACTAAGTGGCGAACTATATACAGTTGGATTTCCAAGTCTTGGAATAAGATAAGGAATAGCACCAATATGATCTAAATGGGCATGAGTAATAATTACACCTTTGATGTTTTTTTCTTTACCCTTTAGATATTCAATATTTGGAATAATAAAGTCAATTCCAGGCATATCTTCTTCTGGAAACTGAAGACCCATATCAATAATAATAATATCTTTTTCATATTCTAGAAGCGTCATGTTTCTTCCCACCTCTTCATTTCCTCCAAGAATCATTATTTTGAGTTTTCCATGTTCAAATGTTTTGATTTCTCCTTTTTCTATCTGCTGAGGTT
>JAEHGL010000026.1 GCA_019248485.1 Candidatus Komeilibacteria bacterium S5_K13
TTTTATAATTAATTTGTTTTCTTAAAATAATTGATACAAATATAATAAGCGGAGTCATCCAAATTATTTCAGAGCTTCTAGTAAGAAGAGTAAGCATTAAAATTAATGGAGAGATAACGTAAAGAATTAATCGCCCTTTTTTTATAGCAATTTGAGAAATAAACAAAAATGAAATAAACAAAAATATAAACAAAATATTATGCATCATGCCCCTCGAGGACCAATACCAAAAAGGTGCTGATGACAACATCAAAAATGCTGATAAAATTGCAATATTTTTATCAAATAAATTTTTTATAAATAAGTAAAAAAATATTATTGAAAATATTGCAAATATAGAAGTAAGATAGGGAGTTGCGTTGAGCCCCATTATTTTTCCTATTGCACCATAGATCACTGGCATTCCAATAAAGCTTCCTGAAACAAGATGATTGTTACTCGTATTTATGCTTCTAGGATGAATGTCGGAAGATATTGTTAAATATTCGCTATAAGCTTTTAGATTAGTGTTTTCTTTGAAATTTTTGATAAAAAAATAGTTTGCGGTTTCATCGGGGGAATTAAATATTAGCGGATTATTAGTGGTGTTGAAGTTTAAATAGTTAAAAAATATGAAGAATAGGCCAAAAATTAAAATCGCAATAAAATTCAAAAATAAGCTATTTTTAGTTAATTTCATAAATTAATCTTATTATCTAACAGAATTATTATATCACGGCTATTTTGAAAGACAAAAGATGAGGGATGTTTGTCATCTTAGAGGTGGAGGAATTTTTTGACCTCAGAGGTGCTATTTACAATTTACAATAATATGTTAATATGTTTATAAATAAAATATCTGGAGGATATAATGAGCGATTTCGATACATTAAAATTTAGGCAATTAATGCTTAAATATTACAAAGAGTTAGAGATATATGGATTTGGGAATGAGGCAATAGAACAATTAAGGGCAAAAGAGAGCGCGGTTATTGATTTTGCTAATCAATACAATAATGATTCTAATAATACTGATAAAATATCGGAAGAAGATGTCCTACCCGTCATTCCAGATATGAAGAAGCTTAATAATTATTTATCTGCAATTAAAAAGATCTTCCCAGCTTTTGTAAATCAAGGAGAACTTTGCGATGATCATTCTAAGAAAAAAAAGAAAATGGGTTTTTCTGGTCATGAAAATTTAAATTTGGAGTTTTTTAAAGATATTCCCGATATTCCAAAAGATTCATATTTTGTAGTAATTGGAAATAGATATCACGATCCCGCAAATCCAGCACATCTAAGGAAACATGTTGACAATTCGAAAGAAGCTCAAGACGGATTTTTTACAATGCTTGAAACGTTTTCTTATATTGTATTTGCAGGATCTGAAGATATGTTTAGAGACATTGATAGGCTTTTTATAATGAATTCAATCTTAGGTGAAACGGAAGACAGAAGAATAATCCTTTGTATCTATGATAAAAGTGATAAAGATATGCCAAGAATATATCAGTATATAGACTGCAAGAATTTACCATGTTATCAGCGCGGTGGTGATGGCGGAATGTATCCAGATCATAACATAGCCTATTGGGCTAGAACCAGAATTTAACAAATATAGAGGAATGTCAAAATGACACTCCTCTTTTTTTATATTTATGTTAAAATATCAATATGTTAAAGATTACGTGGAAAATGTATTATTTATCTAGCTTATTTGTATTTGTCAGTTTATTGCTGAATTTTTTGCTTATTAAAAGTCCAATACTTTATATAGCACTAGGATTGGCATATTTAATATACTTTTCTTTTTTTGCTGGGAATTTCTTTTTTATGAGATTTGAGTTTTATCCAAAGCTTATTTTTGGATTTTTGATGCTTTTGTCATGTTTTTCAATTTTGGGGAGTATCTCATATTATTTATATAAATTATCAAATCCTATAATTATTTTCATAATTATTGCTTTGCCGATTATATATGGAATTAAACTTCTTAAATATCCGCTTGGCATAGCTATAGATAAATTTAGAATAGACAAAAATTTTATTATAAGACTTTTTCTTGTAATTGTTTATTTTGTTTTTTTGGTATTTTCGCTAAAATATCTAAATTCAAAAGCAACTACAGATAGTATTAATACGCCTTGGAAACTTATATCAGCAAATTTTTTTGTATTGTATTTTGTAATGAGTATTATTATTTTGTTTATTTCATATATTTCAAAATCAAAGTATATTTTAGTCTTGTTATCAGTGCATTTTGCGTTTTCTTTTTCCATTATTTTAATTATTTATAAACTTGGATTTGGTTATGATCCACACTTACACATTGCATCAGAGAAATTGATTTTTTTACATGGAATGTTTTTGCCAAAGCCACCTTATTATATAGGGCAATACTCTATCGTTGTGATTTTGACCAAACTATTCCAGGTGCCAGTAATGTTTTTTGATAGGATTCTCTTAGTGTTTTGTGCATCACTATTTTTGCCAGTTTCTATTTACATGTTTTTAAAAGATAAATTATCCTATAAAAAGTTTGTTGTTTTTATATGTATTTTGTTATTTTTGTTATTTAATTATTCTAATTTTACTTATACAACTCCTCAGGGATTGGCAAATTTATTTTTGATAATACTTATATTTTTATCAACATTATTTAGTGAATATAAAAATATTTATGTTGCAATGATTGTTTTGGCGTTCTCAATATTTATGCTTCATCCGATATCAGGCATTCCAGCATTTTTGTTTTTGACGCTTTTCTTTTTGTGGAACTCTAAGATAAAAATTAAAAAAGTTATTTTTTATTCTCTATCAGCGATTTCGTGTTTTATGATGCCGATTGCTTTTTTAATATTTAATTATTTTAAGAAACTTAATTTAGATAAATTGGGGCAAGAAAGTGGTTTGAACTTGTTTAATACCATTAATCCACTTCATTTATTCTATGTAAGATTTATAAATATTTATGATTTTGTTTATTTGTACGCAAGAAATATTAATTTATTAATTTTGTTGTGTGCTATTTTTGGCACGGTTTTAATAATAAAGAGCAAGGAATTAAAAGAGTATTTTGTTTATATTGTGATGTTTGTTATTTTGCTTATAAATTATGCAATAATGATAAATTATCTTAGATTTCCTTTTTTATACGAATTTTCTCTAAGAATATTTAATATGGCATTTTATTTTGTGTTGCCTATTATTTTTATATTTTTTGGATATATGATTAATAGAATTTTTTATTATAAAAATAATTTTAGAGCATTTTTTATAATATTATTTGCAATTTTATTTACTGTAAGTTTTTATGTTAGCTATCCAAGATCTGATAAGTATGAAAATTTCAAAGGATATAATGTATCGGCATCAAGCCAAAAAGCAGTGGAATACATTGAAAACAATTTTTCTAAATTTGATTATATTGTTTTGTCTGACCAAAGTGTCGGCGCAAGTTTAATAGAGAAATATGGATTTAGAAAATACTATGGTGACGAGTTTTATTATTCACTCCCCACAAATATTAGGGGCAATATTTATTCTAATTTTCTGGATATTTTAGAGTTAGATTCTAATAAACAAGATATAATAAACGATGCAAAAGACAAAACGGGTGCAATTAATGTTTTTGTTGTTATAAATAATTATTGGAATCCTAGCGATAAAATAATGAGTGATTTAAAAAAATCAGCCAAGAAATGGACTGATATTGATAATGGAAAGGTATTTATTTTTGAGTATTAATGAATTTCTAATATTTTTTTAATATAATTTTTTATATCAAATTGTTTGACAAGTTCAAGACAATTTTTTTGTATATTATCTAGATCATTTTTTTTATCATAAATTTCTAAAAGCTTAGATTTTAGACTGTCTATATTTTCAGGTTTAAATAGCCAACCCGTTTCGTTGTCTAAAACAAGTTCTGGTATTCCTCCAATTTTTGATGCTAGCACAGGTGTTCCGCTTAAAAATGCTTCATAAATTATCATTGGAGAATTTTCAAAACAAGTTGATGGGATCACTACAACATCAGCATCTTGAAGTAATTGGACTCTTTTGCTTTCGTCGAATTCTCCAACAAAGTCTATGTTTGTTACTATGTAAATTAATTTATTTATTTTTTCTATCAAGCTTCCTCGCCCGGCAATTGTAAGATGAAATTTTTCACTGTCTAATTGGCGAATGGTTTTTATAAGATCTATTATCCCTTTGTGTTCTTCGAGTTGTCCTAGGTATAAAAGTTTTAATTTGTCACTATTGCTTTTTTGTGTGTCGTAGGATTTTATTTTTATTGGATTATTTATTACGTTTATGTTGCTTTTTCTGAAAAAACCATTTTTGGTATAAATTTTTAGAAGCGCATTTGACGGAAATACTACATTTTTACAAGATGAGTATATGTTTTTTGTAAAAAAAGAATATATTTTTAGTAAAAATCCACGATTTGCGTCATTTGGTTTTAATACTCCAGACGGATAAATGAGCTGTACGTCATGAATTGTTGTGATGTGTTTTATTTTTTTTGATTCACAATAATTATTAATAGTTTTTATTATATTATAACCAAGAGCTAAAGTATTGTGTGATAACACTAAGTCGGGTTTTTCTTTTGTAAGAATAGAATATATCATTGAAGCGGAATATTTGTTGTTGAGCTGATTTATTCTCCAGAGCAATCTACTTATTGTACTGTGTTTGTCTATTTCTAAAAAAGAAAAATATTTTTCATATCCAATTCTATATATGTTAATGTCTTCTATTTTTTCATTTGTAGTTTTTTGATAATCAGAAGAAGAGCAAATTACAACAACTCTATGTCCTTCTTTTTTTAGTTCATTTGCAATAGACAAAACCATCTCCTCTGCTCCACCACGTTTGTCTGGATAGTATAGATTATTAATTAAACAAATTTTCATATATATTTTGTAGTTTTTCTTGTATTATTTTTTCACTAAATTTTTCTTCTACTCTTTTTCGTGAATTTATTTTCATTTGTTTGTATTTTTCTTCATTCTTGAATAAATTTTCTATTTTGAATTTTAGATCATCTATATTTTTGTTTTCAAATATGAATCCTGTGATTCCGTCTTCTAAAACCTTTCTTACTCCAGGTAGATTAGATACAATTACAGGAACTCCAGATGCCATTGCTTCGATTTGAACTATTCCAAAAGCCTCACCTTGGTTTATAGATGGCAATATGAGAGCGTCTGCTAAATTGTAATAAGTTGAAAGTTTATCATTTTTTATGTTATCTAAAAAAATAATATTTGAATTTATATTTAATTTTTTTGCTAAATTTTTGTAATCTTCCTTGAGATCGCCGTCACCTATGATAATTAATTTATATTCACTTTGATTTAATTTAGAAAATGCATTTAATAAAATATCAACACCTTTAAAATAATGACCCTTATCAAGTCCACCCACAAAAAGTAAAATCTTTTTATTTTCAAGTTTGTGTTCTAGGACAAGATTTGGATCCTTTTCTCTAGGTTGAAATTTATTTATATCAACTGAAAATGGAAGTTCTTGAATTTTATTTTTAAATTTAATAAATGATTTTGCACTTGCTCCATTTTCAAAATAATCGTAAGTTGAAACAAGGATTTTGTCAGATAGTTTTAAAATTATTGGTAAAATAAATTTTTCACAAAATTCAAAAAATGATCCCTTTAGGCCACTATCTTTAGGATTCATATGCCAGTATAAAAGAATCTTTTTCTTTTTGAGTTTTGCGCTTAATATAGTTGGTAAAACACTAAAATAAAATGGATAATGAATATGAATTATATCGTTATCTGATATAATTTTTGAAGTATTTATAAATCCTGCTTTACCAACTGTGAATAAGGGCTTTTTTCTTATAACTTTCATATTATCTACTGAATCCAATAAATCCTTGTTTTTATCATAATTTGGGGTCATTACTGTGATAAAATGACCCATTTTTTGGCCTAATTTGGCCTGTTTTAAGGCAGAAAATCCCATTCCACTACTGTAGGGTGGAAATGTGCAAACAACGTGTAAAATAGACTTATTTTGAGCCATATTTATTATTGCCTTTTAAATGAATTTACAACAGCATTAAAAATGCCCATTTCTATGTCTTTATTTGTCCAAAGATAAATATACTTATCATCGCTTAGCATGTAAACATCTTTTGGGTCAGAATTAGTAAATCTTATGCCACTAAAATCATTTATTATTACACCGAGTTCATTTTTTGAAGTCATTGATTGTTTTATTGGTCCTTCTGCACGAATATCTAATATTGTAAAAGATATTTTTTCTTTTGTCTCTTTATCTACAATTTGGAATATATCTTCACTTTGAAATTGTCCAGTCTTGGATTTTTTAATTACCAAATCGTCAGGAATAGAAAATGTATATTTTGTATTTTCAAAAGTGAATTCCTCGTTTTTAAGCTTTGTTTGTGTAGTTTCTTGTTCTTTTACTACTAGTTCAACGTTTTGTTTGTCTAATTTGTTGTTTTTAATGTAGAAGTCGAGCGCGCCAATAACGAGGATTATAAAGATTATTATTAGGATTTTTTTTACCATACTATTATGTGTTTTATTATATTAAAATATATTTTCATAATTGGATTTCCAATGTTATCAAGCAATGGATTAGATACCTCTTGAAAATTTATTATTGGAGTAAAAGTTTTTATAATATCTCGATCTCTAACTACTCTAAGTGATTGAATTTTTTTCTTTGCACGTCTTAAATAAATCCAGTTTTTTGGATTAAAGAAATAAAAATAACTTTGCAGTTTATATTTTAGCCATTTATTTTTAAAGGCAAATAGCATTAGTCCGAGCTCCATAACTATGGACATTGGTAGTAATAAAAGTCTTGTTCCAGTTCTATAGTTTTTATAAAAGACTATTAATCTATTTCTTTCAGTAAAATACATTCTCCATCCTCCACCCCCGAATTTGTATTTGTGATAAATTACAGCGCGCGGATTTATTACGTTTCTATATCCTAATAATTTTGCCTTCCATCCAAGGTCTAAATCTTCAAGGTCAAAAAACATTTCATCATCGAAGAGTCCTACTTTTTTTATAAAATCTATTCTTACTAGAACTGCTGCACCAGAACAATAGTTTATTTCATCCATGTATTTAATTTGACCCTCGTCTTTTATTCCATTTAGAGTGCTATAGCCAAAACCAAGGTAGTTTATTTTATTTCCAGCAGTGTTTATCTTATCCGTTTCTGGGTGTAATAATATTTTTGGCTGTAAGCATGCAATAGTAGGGTCTGATTCCATTGTTTCTACTAATATATTTAGCCAATTTGGTGTTACAATGGTATCTTGATTTAATAAAAATATATAGTCATAGTTATTTTCAATTGCCCATTTTGCTCCGCGATTATTTCCACCAGTAAAGCCTAGATTGACTTTGTTTTCTATAAAAATTGCATTAGGCATATGTTCTTTGGCGTATGCTAATGATTCATCTTTGGAATTGTCATCTACAAAAATAAGTTTCCACGAATCAGATGGATAAGTGGTTGTTTTTAGAGACGTAAACAGATCTTCTAAATATTGTAGACTGTTATAGCTTGGCACAATTACTGCTACTTTTTTTGACATATTAGTTAGGGTTTAGTTTTTATTATTTTTATTATCATTTGCTGTGATAAAGGCAATTTCTCTAGCTATTTTTGTAATTTGAGTTTCTATTTTATTGATGTGAGAAAACATTTTAAATAGCATATAAAATATTGTAATAATAGAGATATAAATCATTAAGTCAGATCCACGTCCAATTCCAAGATAATGAGCTAGCGTCGTTGAGACATCGGGTTTCCAAAAAACTATTCCGACCGAGATCCAAATAATTAGCCACATCGCAAATGTGGAGAAATTTATTTTATCATTTTTCTTTTGATTTATTAGATTAACAATGGCAAACAAAATAAATAGTGTTATTATGATTTTTAAAAGTATCATTTTAGTATTTTTTTAATAATTAAATCTTTTAATATTTTAGTTCCTCCAGAGAGATTTTGTCCAAAATTGTGATATTTGACCGTGATTGGAACCTCTTTTATTTTTAAATTGTATTTAAATGATTTGTGTAATATTTCACTACAATGAGCCATTTCGTCGTGTTCTATTTTTATCCATTTTTCCGCTGTATTTTTTGTCATTGCACGAAATCCAGACTGAGGGTCGGATGTTGTTACTTTAAAAAATATTTTATTAATAATTCTTGCTATGGGAAATAATATATTTTTTTTCATCCATGGCAGTTGACTAGAATTATCTAAAAATCTTGAACCATATACAATATCATAGCCATTTTTTAATTCATTTATAAATTTTGGGATATCAGAAATTTGAAATTGTCCATCTGCGTCAAAGTGAATTATCATATCAGCTCCACATGAGATAGCATATTCATTTCCTGTCTGAAGAGATGCACCCTGTCCCCTATTTATAATGTGTTTTAGTATTGTGACGGGAAATTGTTTTGCTATTTCAATTGTTTTATCGCTTGATCCATCATCGACTATAACGATATTTTCATAATTTTTTATAAGAGAAGATAAAACAGGTGATATGTTTTTTTCTTCATTCCATGCAGGGATTATTATAAATATTTTTGGATTCTCTTGTGTCATTTGCTAGTTTTTTTATTTTCTATAGTCTATTTAATTTATCCATCGTAGCCTTATCTACTATTCCCGTTGTTTTTAGCTTATTAGCTTTTTGAAATCTACCAACTGCATCTGATGTATAGCTTCCATAATAATTTGTAATCCTAGGATATGTAAAATATCCTAATTTCTTTAGTATTGTTTGAAGCTGTATTACATCACTGCCAACTGATCTTGGCTTTAATACTTTTTTAAATGTAAATACTGGTTTTATTACTTCTAAATCAATACCATTTGAATATACAATGGTATTATCATCTATTACTTTAATATCAGACCATTTATATCCTAATTTATTGAATGATTCTTCATCCTTTATCCATCTTTTTAAACCATTTTCAAGTAAGTATACTTTGTTGTCATTAGGATACTTAAATATTTGATTATCTTTTATAGTTGTTTGATTTATATTATTATTTTCTGTTGTTTGATTCGTAGTTATTTGATTACTTTGATTTTGCTGATTCATTATATTTAGCATATATAATGGTATTCCTCCACCAGGACGATTTAATACATTTACTACTCTTACAACTTGTGTTGCTGGATTACTAGCAGTATCTGATACATTGTATGTAACAGTGTAAGATCCTACAACAAATGTATTTACATTATTTGTTGTAACTATACTATTTGTTATATCTCCATCTATATTATCTAGTGCTGTAGCACCTGAATCAGTATAGCTATCTCCTATGTATATTGATACTGGATTAGATCCTAGGAGAGTGATGGCGGGTGGCGTGGTATCTTCTATGAGTTCAAATGTTTTGACCGAATATCCATCATCATATGTAAAAGTAATTTGTCCTGATGAGTTAGATAAATACGCTCCTGAAGATGTTCCATTTATTCTAAATACATATATAGTATCTGGTCTCAAATCTCCGATAGTATGACTTGTTGATATATTATGACTGGATCCTTCTTCAGTCCATTTTTTATAATAATCTCCTGTTGTATTCCAAGTATCAATAGTTACTTCTACTGAACCAGTTGAAGGAACTATATCAAGTGCTACCGCATCTAAAGTAGAAGAAGAACTAGCACCAATAGTTGTTGTTAGTGTTGTAGTAGAGGTAGAGTCAATTATACTTGTAGCCCCTAGAAATGGACGTTTGAAGTCAGTTAATACTAATGCAGTAGAAGTTGCAGATGTATTTGGATTATCAAGGACAATAGATGCACTACTTGTTGCATTTGCAGGTGCGGTAGCGGACAAAACTATTATATTTTCATTTGATATGGACTTAATTGCTGGAGTAGTTGTGTATTGGTAGGTGAAGTCTACATAGGATGGTTGAGATGGGGTGGTTTGTAATATTGGCATATATCCATAAAATTTAAATGTTGCTTCATACCAATTTTTGATGTCATCCATTGCCCAGTTTAAATTATTGAAACTTTTGTTTGTCCAAACATAATATAAAGAAGAAGAGACGGTGTCACTTAAATCTACCGCATCATCATAAATAACAAATTTTTGTATTCCTAGATATCCGTCTTGTCTACTTGTGTACCAAGTACCTATATCTATACTAGAAATATATGCTATAGGAAATTCAGGAATTTCATCTATGGAATTTTGAACCCAGGCCACACACATCCATTCTTCTACGTCAAGTGGAGGTGTTAAAAGTAGTGCTCTGGCATCTCCACCACCATTTCCATATGGTTGACCATGTGTAGTGTCTGCATCTCTCAAAAAATACCTTGATGTTGTTGTGTTTTTTTCTCCAACAAAAAATAAAAAGTTTTTTTTCGTTAAATTATTATTTGAGTCAGTGATTTTATATGTAATAGAATATAGGCCAGATTTGGTAACTATAAAATTACTTGTGATAATGTTTCCTTCTTCAATATTAAGTATGTTTTCAATAGGATTTGTAGTTATAGAATATATACAATCTTCACACGAGTTTCCATTTGTTATGTTTAACATTGAGGCAGTAGTTGTTATTACTTCGTTAACATTGAACTCTCTATTTATATTTGTAAAGTTTAGCATTCTATTGAATGTATTATAATAAATATTATTATTGAGATAAGCATTTTCTCCGTCGTCATATACATCATTATTATTATATAGTAATGTGTTCTCTGTTATAATAGATTCAGATTCATTAAGATACATCCCAAAACTATTATGTTTAGAGGTGTTTTGTGTTAATATACCGTTGATAACATTAGTCAATTTTATTCCATTTTCGTAATTAAAACTAGTCATATTGTTTAATAATTTAACATCATCACCATTATTAATTATGATCCCATCATAAGCATTGTAATTAGTAATGTTATTAGAAATTGTGCTGGAAGCAGAATTTATAATTGCTATCCCAGAATGATTATTATTGGAGACATTGTTTGTGAGTGTAATTTCTTGAGATAAATCAGATCTATTATCAATAAAAATTCCTACACCAAAATTAAAATTTGTAAAGTTGTTATTTATGGTAATAAAATGACTATTATAAATACGAATTCCAGTATTATTTGAGTCAGTGATTTTTTAACGTAATATAATTAGAGAGTTC